>NZ_JBMDWV010000241.1:0-25540 GCF_048594605.1 Spirosoma sp. | reverse complement strand
CGTTCCCGATTCGGGTAGAACATGGCATTGTGTATATAGGGATTTGATGAGTTGGATACGTTTACAGTAAACTGTAAACGGAGAACTAAAAGTATGAATCAACTCGATCAACAGGTAGCCCGCCGACTGACCCGGTTTTATTTGCTGGCACTGACCGTTATTGCGGTTTTGTCGATCAGCGGGCTTCTCTTTATTCGGCATACGCTCAATACGCACTACGACGACAGTCGCGTAGTGAACGTAGCAGGTCGTCAGCGAATGCTGAGCCAGCGATTAACCAAGCTGGCTTTGCTACGTACTGCTGGCTTGTCGGCAGCCGATTCAGTTTCGTTTGATTCACTGCTGCACACCTGGAGCCAGACACACATGCAGCTACGTAGTGGTGTATTGCGGATGGAGAAAGAGTATATAGTTCGTAAAAGTGCTACGTTGGATAGCATGTTTGCGCGGATAGATCCGTTTTTTCAGTCGATGTATCGAAGCTTCGGCCAGATCAGTCGTTCGGATGTTCCGTTGATAGAAAAGCAGGAAGTACTTAAAACGATTCTGCGGGATGAACTTCCGTTCGTACAGCAGATGAACGACATCGTTTTTCAGTTCGATACCGAAAGTTTTGAACGGGTAAAAACGCTGGAGCGTATCGAATGGCTGCTGGCGGCTGCTACGTTGCTTACCTTATTAATCGAAGGAATTTTTATTTTCAGGCCCGTAGTAAACTATACGCAGCATATCATTCGTCGACTCGATCGGTCAGAAAAAGCGTTGCAACTGGCAAATGGGCGCATGGAAATCGCGAACCAAGAGCTGGAGGCAACAAATGAGAATCTGGCCGCATCGAATCGACAATTGCTTGATACACAGAAAGAACTGCTACGGGCGACGGAAGAAAAATATCAGCTCCAACTGGCTGAGGAAAACATTCGTTCGGCGGCTTTGCTGGAAGGTCAGGAAGAAGAGCGCAGGCGGTTTGCCCGTGAACTGCACGACGGTATTGGCCAGATGCTCACCGGTCTGAAACTTCACGCCGAAAAACTTAAATCGACGGCTGTTCTGGACGAAAAACAACGGCTACGTTTTGCCGAATTATGCGATCTGATTTATGATATCATCCAGACAACCCGGCAAATATCGTATAATCTGATGCCATCAACCTTGAGTGATTTCGGTTTAGGCGCTACCTTGCATTTATTGGCTGATCAAACGGCCCGTTCGGCGGGTACGGACGTTATTTTCGACGGAAATAGAGCGCATAAGCGGCTGAGCCCAGCCATGGAAATCGGGTTGTATCGTATTGCGCAGGAAGCTCTGCACAACGCGGTTAAATATGCAGGCGCCAAACAGATACGTATTACGTTGCAACAGGACAATCGAAAGCTACTCTTAGCAGTCGAAGACGATGGTAAAGGATTTTCGATGAAGGCGCTGCCGAAAAAAGAAAATGATTCGCTAATTGTGAACGGCCTCGACAATATGCAGACACGGGCACGTTTGCTCAATGGGGACTTGACAATTACGTCCAGAGCCAACAAAGGAACAACGGTTAAGGTTAGTGTGAACTTATCAGATAGTTAGCTATGTCGATACGCATTCTTGTTGCCGATGATCATTCTGTCGTACGGAAGGGAATCCGGATGTTATTGGAGGACGAAGTCGATATTCAGATCGTGGGAGAAGCTTCTGATGGGGACGAAGCCATTGAGCTGCTTTCCAATATCCAACCCGATGTGTTGTTGCTAGACATAACCATGCCTCGTATGTCGGGTATCGAAGCGCTGAAGATTGTTTCAAAACAATATCCCAAAATTCGGACGCTCATGTTCAGCATGCACAATAATCCCGACTACATTCTGAATTCATTGCAGAATGGAGCAGCCGGTTATCTCTTAAAAGATACAGGCCATGAGGAAATATTACAGGCTGTGCGAACCGTGGTCAACGGCGATTTTTATTATCCGCCAAATGCTTCATCAGTCATCATCCAGCATTTTATTTTATTGAATAACACGCCTAAACGGGAAAGCGTAACTACCGCTCCCAGGTCGGCGTCAATCTGGAATAAAATTACTACGCGGGAAGCGGAGGTGCTGACTTGCCTGATCGAGGGAATGAGTAGCCCTGAAATTGCTGATAAATTTGGTATTAGTCCAAACACGGTGGCCAATCAGCGGGCCAGCATCATTCGAAAAGCGGGCGTCAAAAACACCGCCGACCTGATTCGTAAGGCGCTCGAAGAGAAAAATCGGTGATTTGCCCGACGTATTAACTAAACACCTTCGCCAGTTTCTTCTCTAAATCCTTCTCTAATTTCAATAATCCTTCCGTGTTCGCCAGGTACGTTAAGGCGCGGTGGTGGCGCAGATCGAAGGGAATATCGTGGGTCGATTGCGTAATTGGAATGACAAGTTTACCAAGCGTATGCGCAACCCCCGTTTCGTAAAATACATTGGGATTCCGGTCGGTGAAATCCGTAATAACGGCTTTCGACATAAAAATCAGGTCAAATACATCCTGAATCAGGATGCTGTTATCCCAGATATCATCGGCCCGTTTGCAATCAATTCCTAGTCGGGTACACACGTTACGTATGGCCAGGTACGTACCGGCAAACCGACTCTCGAACGGCATCATAACCGATACTACGTTGCTTTCTACAGATTTATCCGGAATCCGAAATACATCGGGCGCAAACGTAATGACCCGTTCCGGCGCAACTGATTGAACCGTAGAAATGAACTCTGGTTCCGTCAGAACGGGCTGGCGCATAGCGGCTTTCTTCGCTTCGACAAACCGCTCGATTTCGTATAAGTTGCCGTTACCTTCGTTGATCAGTTTCGACAAAACCTGTAGGCTATTGCCTTCATAATCATCATCTTTAAAGTCCAGACTACGTAGCAAGCGAGGATGGTCCTCGATCAGTTCGAGACTATCAGTCAAGTAAGCCACTTTGATCCAGTCCGACTTAGTAAAATGATGCCGAATGAAATCGTGCAACGCAAAGAGCCGTAGCATTTTCTGTTTGTTGGGGCTGATCATTAAGACGAAGTTGAATAGTGTTATGCGCTGAGTTTATAATACAACTGCAATAGTATTCAATTTTTGTATTATAGTAAATGATTAGGTGAAAATTTGATTGAAATATCTCTTTCGGAAATGGACTTAACCACAGAGCGGTCCGTCGTTACGGCCCAGAGAGCACAAAGATTTTTCAGTCTCCGTTTACTCTGGGCCGTAACAACGGACCGCTCTGTGGTTAAATAACCTTAGTTACTTCAAGGCTTCGAATAAAATTTCGGCCGGATGTTTGGCCTTGCGGGACGTACCATCTTTAATTTGATGACGGCAGGAAGTTCCGGGAGCGGCAATAATTACATCGTCTGGTTGCTGACGTACCGTCGGGAACAGCACTAATTCGCCGACTTTCATTGATACGTCGTAATGTTCGGCCTCGTAACCGAATGAACCGGCCATACCGCAGCAGCCAGATGGAATCAGTTGAACCGAATAATTTTTTGGTAGCGACAAGGCCTTTTTACCCGGAATCTGCGACGACACCGCTTTTTGCTGACAGTGGCTATGCAGTTTAACGACTCGTGATTCGCTGGTGAATTGTTCAGGTTTTATCCGACCGGCCTCCAACTCCCGAGTTATAAATTCCTCAAAGGTTAGCACATTTTCGGCAATACGTTTCGCATCGGCAACAAGCGATTCATCTACCAAGTCAGGGTATTCGTCGCGAAACGTCAGGATAGCCGACGGCTCCAGACCTACCAGCGGTGTGTCGGCAGTTACTACGTCTTTCAATAGCTGAACATTACGTTCCGCTAAGGTTTTGGCGTACTTCAACATGCCTTTCGACAGGGCAGCCCGCCCACTTTCGCCGTGCTCAGGAATCACAACATCGTACCCCAGGCGTTCGAAGAGTTGAATCGCTTTCTGCCCGACTTCTACATCGTTGAAGTTCGTAAACTCATCGCAGAAAAGATAAAAGCGCATAGGACTTTGGGCATGGGGTACAGGGTGAATAGAACTGTCAGCCATGTTATTCCTATTGTCCTTCGCCCTTTGCTCTCTGCCTGAAGCCCAGCGCTTCAGGGTCGTTTTTTCCAGCAACGGCATGGTCCGATCCGGGTGGAAACCTACAACCCGGTTGGCGATACGTCGGAGCGAAGGTGTTCCTAAAACGCCATTCCATGCCCAGGGAACAAACGACGCCAGATTTGATAATCTGGCAAAATTGGCAATTAATCTCGACCGAATCGGTACGCCATTTGATTCGTAGTAATGCTGTAAAAATTCAGCTTTCAGTTTCGCTACGTCGACGTTTGATGGGCATTCACTTTTGCAGGCTTTGCAGGACAAACATAGATCGTACACATCTTTAATTTCCTGATGATCAAACCGATTTTCCTTCGTTGATCGCGTCAGCATTTCGCGCAGGATATTGGCCCGCGCCCGCGTTGTGTCTTTTTCGTTACGTGTTGCCATGTAACTAGGGCACATGGTGCCGCCCGATGCCTGCGTTTTACGGCAATCGCCCGAGCCGTTACATTGTTCGGCATGTTGCAAAACGGTCTGATCTTTGTAGCGGAAATACGTCTGGAAGTTTGGTGTTTGCTGACCCGCTTCGTAACGCAGAAACGTATCCATCGGGGGCGTTTCGATAATTTTACCTGGGTTGAAAATGCCGTCAGGGTCCCAGGTATGTTTGATTTGCCGCATCAATTCGTAATTATGCGGACCAACCATTTGTGGGATAAATTCGCCCCGTAATCGGCCATCGCCGTGCTCACCCGAAAGCGAGCCGTTGTACTTTTTGACCAACGTAGCAATTTCCTCTGCAATAAGCCGATACTGCCGATGACCTTCTTCGGTTTTTAAATTGATAATTGGTCGTAGATGTAGCTCGCCCGAACCGGCGTGGGCATAGTGCACCGAATGCATGTGATGCTTCATCAGAATTTCGTTGAAGTCACGGATGTAGTCGGGCAGATCCGCTACGTCGACGGCCGTATCTTCGATTACGGCAACCGCTTTTTCGTCGCCGGGCAGATTGCCGAGCAAGCCAAGTCCAGCCTTACGTAGCGTCCAGATTTTCTTTGTATCCTCGCCGAACAATAAAGGATAGTGATAGCCCATGCCCACCTCCTGCATTTCGGCCGTCATTTGGGCAGCTAATTGCTCAATTTCGCTACGTGTATCGCGTGAGAGATCAACCACCAGAATAATGGGGAAATGATCCGTGGGCGTTTTCTGAACAAAAAAGCTGTTTTTCCGCTGTTCCGGATTGGTATCGGCCCGTTCCAGAATAATGTCGTCAATTAGCTCAACGGCATAAGGGCTATACTTTAAAGCTACCAACGTAGCACGTAGCGCTTCATCAATAGAATGGCAATGAACGCATACCAATCCGCTTTCCTTGGGCGGCAGTGGTACCAGATTTAATTTAATTTCGGTCAGAAAACAAAGCGTACCTTCGGAACCGGCAATGAACTTGGCCAGATTGAATGGTTCACCGCCCTGGGTAAACGGTTCCATATCGAGCAACGTATCGAGCGCATAGCCTGTGTTCCGTCGCTCAATGGTTTTTTTAGGGAAATTTCGTCGAATTTCTTCCTGATTGGCCGGGTTTGACAGAATTGAGTTTGTCTTGAGCAGAATCTTATCCGCCAACGTAGCGGAGCCGTTCTTACGGCTGGCCTCACTCACTTGTTTGGTAAAATCCCAGCCGCTCATCGTACCAAACTCAACTTCGGAGCCATCGGCAAGCAGAGCTTTTACCGATAGTGTATGTTCGCGAGTGGCCCGGTAGACAACCGAGTTAGATCCGCAAGAATTGTTGCCAACCATGCCACCAATCATAGCCCGATTAGCTGTCGACGTTTCGGGGCCGAAGTAAAGCCCGTAAGGCTTCAGGTGTTGATTCAATTCATCCCGCACAACACCCGGCTGTACCCGCACCCAACGCTCCTCCGGATTAACCTCCAGAATCTTTGTAAAGTGCTTGGAAACATCAACCACAATGCCGTTGCCAACGACCTGACCCGCCAGAGAAGTGCCCGCTGTGCGTGGAATCAACGACGTTTTTTGCTCTTTGGCAAAAGCAATCAGCACTTTCAGATCGTCAGTTGTTTTAGGAATAGCAACAGCAGTGGGCATTTCCCGATATGCAGAGGCATCTGTAGCATACAGGGTTCGGTAGGTTGTATCATAGAAAAGATCGCCTGCCAATTGATTGGCTAAATTCTCCAGCAATTGTGTACCCATAGAAAACTACTGACCAAGTTGTTTACCGTTGACCAGCGAAATATATAGGCAAAATTAGAGCTTAATAATGCATTTTTTTTATTTATACGATAAAAAAAACCATAAATCTAATGTGGGATAAGTTATAGTTGGTTTATGAATGTTAATGGCATAACTTATTGATAGATAATATATTACTGTTGTTAATGTTAATTTGTAGAGTTTTATAAAAAAGAATAGTACAATTTGATTGACTTTATTTAAGAAATATTATGATACGATTTTGACGGTAATTATCACAATTTTAACCTACGACCATTTGTATTTTGATTACAACATGATGTAATTCGCTGAATGGTTCAGGCTTACATACTATAATTTCTCTCCATTTTGCTATCAATTAAGCCAAATAAGGCACTTATTTGGCCTTTTTTTATTGTTTTATTTAGGATTAATTGAAGAGAAAACATAGTTTAAAATATATAGTTTATAAGCTTTAACCTGACAATAACTTTATGTTTAATTTTTACTGTAAACCTATGATGAACAAATCCTACAACATGAACCGCGTTAGCGGTTACGTAGGTCAGGTTGGGTATTCCCAACCTCAGTCGCAGGGTAGGAAAGCGCTTTTTAGCTTTCTATCCATGCTGGCTATGGTACTGCTGCTGGGTAATTCAGCAGCTTGGGCGCAAGGGCGTACTGTGACTGGAACAGTTACGGATCCGGCGGGCGGGGCTCTTCCGGGCGTGAGTGTGCAGATTAAAGGCACGCAACGGGGTACAAATACTGGTGCAGATGGGAAATACTCGCTCGCTAACGTACCCGACAATGCAACACTGGTATTTAGTTTCATTGGGTTCACTTCCCAGGAAGCTGCCGTTGGTAATCGCTCAACAGTTGATGTGAAACTGGCCGACGATACAAAAGCCCTGGAAGAAGTTGTGGTAGTGGGATACGGTACGGCAAAACGGAAAGATCTAACCGGTTCTGTCGCACAGGTAACGGCTCGTGATTTTAACCCTGGTATCAACCCGAACCCATTACAGGCTATTCAGGGTAAGGTGGCGGGTCTGGTAATTACAACCCCGTCGGGTGACCCGAACTCACAACCAACGGTTCGTCTGCGGGGATACACGTCGCTGGCGGGTGGTTCGGAACCACTTTACGTAGTAGATGGGATGATTGGTGTGCCCATTAGCCAGGTAAACCCGAACGACATCGAATCGATGGACGTATTGAAAGATGCGTCGGCAGCAGCTATTTACGGTTCGCGCGCTGCTAACGGTGTAATCATCGTAACGACCAAGCGTGGTAAGGCTGGACAGGCTACAGTTACCTTTAACAACTACGTCGGCGTTGAGAGCATCTCAAGAAAACTTGATCTGCTGGATGGTCCTAGCTACGTTGCGGCTGTAACCCAAATTAAAGGCGCTTCGGCGTTCAACGATTTACAGCGTTTTCCCAAAGATGCTAGCGGTAACTACTACAACACGGACTGGATTGGTGAGATGACCCGGACGGCCATCACAAACAACCACAATATTGCCGTATCAGGTGGTTCACAAGCATTCAGCTACCGTGGATCGATGGATTACATTAACCAGCAAGGTATTGTGAAAAATACGGGCTTTGATCGGATCATTGGCCGTATCAACCTGGATCAGAAAGCGTTAGATAATCGTCTGAACGTACAATATAACTTACAGTTCACGCGGACGAATCAGAAATTTGCTGATAACGGTATTCTGCGCCGTGCTGCTCAGTTTCTGCCTACTATACCTGTTCGTTATACGGACCCTAACAGCCTTAGTAGCAATATCGGTGGTTATGCCGAGGTAGGCGGTGCGTTCGATTTGAACAACCCGGTGGCAATGCTTGAAAACGTGACGAATAATGGTACACGTAATACCGCTATTTTGGGCGCAAACCTTCGTTATGAAATTATTGACGGATTGACATTCGGTGTAAATGCGCAGTTGCAGAGCGATGGAACGAATAATAACTATGTAACAAACCCTGCTGTTAAAGCCTATCAAGGTAACAATGGCCGGGCTGAGCGCCGACAATATAATACGTTGAACCAACTGCTTGAGACGACCCTTACTTACAACCGGAATTTCGGTACGAGCAGTAATTTCTCACTATTAGGTGGTTACTCGTTTCAGCAGTTAGACAACGATGGTTTCTCGGCTGCTAACAACTCGTTTGTGACAACGGCAACGGATTTCAATAACCTGGGATTAGGCGCTGGTACGCTGCTTTACCCAAGTAATAACTACGCGAACTCGTACCGGAACCAGAGCAAACTGATCTCGTTCTTCGGGCGGGCAACGGTTAACCTGGGCGATAAATATAACGTTACAGGTACGGTACGCCGGGATGGTAGCTCGAAATTTGGAGCGAATAACAAATGGGGTATCTTCCCATCTATTGCAGCTGGCTGGAATATTTCTAACGAGTCGTTCTTCCCAAAGTCGACTGTTCTGAACTTCGTAAAACTTCGGGTAGGCTGGGGACAAACGGGTAACTCTGAAGGGATCAACCCCTATACATCGACTCAGTTGTACGGCCAGAAAGGTACGTATTATGATGGGACGATCGGTGACTTCCTGCCAGGTTATGGTATCACCCAGAACGCTAACCCCAACCTGAAATGGGAAGTGGTTGGCCAAACCAACGTAGGTCTGGACTTCCAGATGTTTAGCAACCGATTCTCGGGTAGCATTGAGTATTACAACAAGCTAACCAGCGACATGCTGTATAACATCAACGTACCAGCCGACGGGGTAAACTACTTTGCTAATACGATTCTGGCCAACATTGGTAGTATGAGCAACAGCGGAATCGAACTTTCGTTTGGTGGCGATATCATCAAAAAAGCAGACTTCAGCTGGAATGCCCGTATCGTAGGGTCGTACAACAAGAACAAGATCGTATCCTTATCCAATGACCAGTTCAATATTGGCCAGGTGCGGTTTAACCCATTCGGTGGTCGTGGATTGTCAGATGTGTTTGCTTCGTTCCTGACGGTAGGCCGCCCCCTGGGCGAGTTTAATAACGTACCAACCTTTACAGGTAGCTACAATGCGAATGGACAGCCTTTGTTAAAGCCTGCACCTGGAACGGGCGATACGCCAACACCAGACGTATCGAAAGCCGATGCCGCGGCAGCGCTTGCCGCTGGTAATCCGATCAATCAGGGAAATCCTCAACCTTTCCTGAATGGCTCGTTTATCAACACATTCCGGTATAAGAATTTCGATCTTAACTTCCTGTTGCGTGGGGTATTTGGCAATAAAATCCTGAACAATACTCGCTCGAACTATATGTTGCCAGGGTCAATTCTGGAAACGAACATGTTGCGTGATGTAACCTCGTTGCCGAACAATTACGGTATTAACGTATTGTCGACAAACTGGATTGAAAGTGGTACGTTCGTTCGTCTGAACAACTGGCAGATCGGGTATAACGTACCCGTTAAACCGAACAAATATTTCTCAGGTGCTCGTGTTTACGTGGGCGGTAACAACTTATTCGTCATTACTGCTTATAAAGGTATCGATCCTGAACTGCAGGCTGCCGGTAACCTGGGTGTTGATAACAATATCGCTTCCGGACAGGTGCAGACACCAGCAACAGGAGGTGTCACGACCGGTAACCGTCCTGTCAACCAGACGCCAAACCCAGTTGGTCTGGATGATGCAAACGCCGGTTTCTATCCAAAAACGCGCAGCTTCCAGTTAGGTTTGAATCTGACGTTTTAACAAAGCACAGTGACAAATCGGGTATCTCAATAAATATCCGATTTGTTAAATCTTTTAGCGGAAATATTACGTTTGTGTAGTAGCTCCCGAATGAAACGCTGTAACGATTAAACTTTTAAAAAACTTTTATGAAACGAATCAATATAAAAGTCTTAATGGGCTGTACGGCACTTTTGCTGGCTGGACAATCCTGTACAGACCTGACCGAAAAAACCTTCGACGTACTGCCGACGTCTGGTAATTTTGGCTCTACGCCTGCTCAGCAGGCTGCCCTGATCGGGCCACTTTACAATGGTCTGGGTGACTACTGGAGTAACATGACCAACCTGAATACGGTTACGGACGAGCAGATTGTACCAACACGGGGTGGGGACTGGAAAGATGGCGATAACTGGGTGCGGCTATACACCCACACCTGGGATCCTGTTACAGACAACGGTCAGTTCAATGGTCCATGGACATGGTGTTATAACAACATCACAGCCATCAACCAGCAGCTTGGTACGTTGACCGATCCGTCTACCATTGCTGAGTTGAAAGTACTACGTGCTTTCTTCCATTATGAGGCAATGGACATGTTTGGCAATGTTATTATTTCCAGTCAATTGGGGGGGGCATCTCCAGAACAAAGCACGCGTGCTCAGGTGTTTGCTTTTGTTGAGAAAGAGATCCTGGATAACTATTCTGCGTTGAAAGAGACGGTTGGCGGTGCGTATTACGGTCGTATTAACAAGTACGTAGCGGATATGATTCTGGCTAAACTGTATCTGAATGCGCAAGTTTATACAGGTACACCCCGGTGGCAGGATGCGATTACCCGTTTGAATACGATTATCAACTCCGGTAAGTTTACGCTAACGTCTGATTTCTTCAGCAACTTTACAACACAGAACCAGACTTCTACTGAAACCATTCTGGCTACACCGTTTAGTAGTACAAAGCGTACTGGTTTCCGTCCTCAAATGCAGACGCTGCACTATCTGCACCAATTGACGTACAACCTGGGTCAGGCTCCCTGGAATGGCTTCTGCGCTGTAACAGAGTTTTACAATTCGTTTGATGATAAGGACGTACGTAAGCAAATGTGGATTGTTGGCCCACAGTTCGACGCTGCAGGGAAAGCTCTAACAGATGATGGTGTACCATTAGTACTGACTCCTGAAGTGTCGTCGTTAGTGTTCCCAGCGGGTGCTGAGGGTCGTAGAGCGGGTGCTCGTTACCGTAAGTATCAGATTCAGGCAAACAACCGAGCTCAGGATTCCTGGCAGGACAATGACTTCGTGATTTATCGCTTGGGAGATGCTTACCTGATGCGCGCTGAAGCGAATCTACGCCTTGGCAATACGGCGGCTGCTCTTACAGACGCCAACATTATCCGTGCTCGCGCTGGTATGCCTGCTTATACGTCTCTGACGTTGACCGAACTGCTGGCTGAACGTGGTCGCGAATTAGCGTGGGAGTATCACCGTCGTCAGGACATGATCCGCTTCGGTACCTTCGGCAATGCGAAACGATTCAAGCCGGCTGATGCCGATAATCACTGGACTCTATACCCGATTCCAAGAGACCAACTGTCATTGAATCCAAAACTGAAACAAAATCCAGGGTATTAATATTCCTTGTCGTAAATACAAAGGAGCAGGCTCTTATGGGCTTGCTCCTTTGTATTTAGTTAGCTGATTAAAAGCCAATTAATTGACCAGAAATGCATAATCAGGCCTTGTAATTCGTTACATTTGTAGTCTCTTGTGACAGGGTATCTCCTAAACATTCCTTCTCTTTTCGCTACGATTACCTGCGGTTGTTTTTCATGTACTTCTACTAATGCGTATTAGTTTATTCGTTCTGCTTGTCGTTCTGTTAGCGGGTTGCCGGTCAGGGCAGCAGACGCCAGCCGATCCACTATTTCAAAAGTTGTCTTCCGACGTAACGCATATTGATTTTACCAATACCGTTACCGATTCCAAAGATTTTAACATCTTCAATTACCGGAATTTCTATCATGGAGGGGGCGTAGCGATTGGCGATGTCAACAATGACGGTCTGCCAGACGTATTCCTTATCGCTAATATGGGCGATAATAAACTATATCTGAATAAAACCGCTCCTGGCCAGAAGGCTTTCCAGTTCGATGATATTACAGCGAAAGCCGGTGTGGCTGGTAAACATTCCTGGAGTACGGGTGCTACGTTTGCCGATGTAAACGGCGATGGACGTCTTGATCTTTATGTATGTAAGGCGGGCAATCGGCCCAACGATGACCGGGCCAATGAACTCTTCATCAACAACGGCAATGATGCCAACGGCGTACCTACGTTTACGGAGCGGGCCGCTGAATACGGCTTAGCCGATCAGGGCTATTCCACCCACGCGGCTTTTTTTGACTACGACCGCGACGGTGACCTAGATATGTATTTGCTTAGTAACAGTTTCCTGCCGGTCGAGCGCTTGTCTTATGCCAATATACGTAATCAGCGAGACCCCTTGGGTGGTCATAAGCTCTTCCGAAACGATCAGGAAAAGGGTAAACATTTTGTTGATGTAAGTGAGCAGGCAGGTATTTATGGCAGCTTAATCGGGTTTGGGCTGGGCATTACTATTGGAGATGTTAATGAAGACAACTGGCCCGACGTCTATATCTCAAACGACTTCTATGAACGCGATTACCTGTACATCAATAACCACGACGGTACGTTCCGGGAGTCGATAAAGGAGGCTATGCCGCACACGAGTCTGTCGTCGATGGGAGCCGACGTAGCGGACGTTAACAACGATGGCAAACTGGATATTTTTATTACCGACATGCTGCCCGGCAATGATCGGCGGTTGAAGAAAACGTCTACATACGAAGGCCACGATCTGGAGCAGATCAAAGTGAACCGGGATTTCCACTATCAGTATATGCAGAATATGCTTCATCTGAATCAGGGAAATCAACCTGTTAACAATGGCCTGCCAACGTTTAGTGAAGTGGCGCGGTTTGCGGGCGTGCATGCCACCGACTGGAGTTGGGGCGCGTTGATTTTCGATATGGACAACGACGGCCTGAAAGATATTTTTGTAGCCAATGGGATTGCCAAGGACGTAACGGATCAGGACTTTGTGAATTTTCTGGCTGACGGGGAAAATATGGCGCAGATTGCCCGGCAAGGCTCGTTCAATTTCAAAGAATTCCTGGATAAAGCACCGTCCGAAGCTGTCCCTAATTACGCATTTCATAACGACGGGAACCTGAGATTTACAAATAAAGCCCTCGATTGGGGCTTGTCGGAGCCTGATTTTTCCAATGGAGCTGCCTATGGCGATTTGGACAATGACGGCGACCTTGATTTAATTGTCAACAACGTCAATGCGCCCGTTGCTATCTATCAGAATCTGTCCGTAGATGACCACAAGACGAATTACCTGAAGGTTAAACTGGAAGGTGATGGGTTGAATCGAAATGCCATTGGTGCCCGCGTATTTGTTTATCAGGCCGGCCTGACGCAGTTATTGCAGCAAATGCCAAACCGGGGTTTTCAATCGTCAGTAGATTTAAATCTAGTGTTCGGCCTGGGCGATAAAAGCCAGATTGATTCGGTACAGGTTATCTGGCCGGATGATAAAATGCAGACGCTACGTCGGCCTAAAGCGAATCAATTGCTTACGCTACGTCAACAGGATGCCTCGCAACTATGGAAGGCTGCCAGCAATGCACAAACTCCTATTTTCCACGACAACACAGCCGCATCGGGGCTCAACTACGTACATACCGAAAGTCGGTTCGTTGATTATAACCGGGATGCTTTGCTCAAACAGCAATTATCAACCCAGGGTCCTGCTTTAGCTACTGGCGATGTGAACGGCGACGGGCTGGACGACGTATTTTTCGGCGGAGCAAGTGGTCAGTCGCAGCGTTTGTTTATGCAACTGGCTTCCGGAAAATTTGTCGATAAAACACCCATTGTGATGCGCCAGGACTCACTTTATGAAGCCGTTGATGCCGTATTTTTTGATGCGGATGGCGATAAAGACCTGGATTTGTATGTGGTTACGGGTAGCAATGAGTTTGAGGCAGAGGCAACGGAGTTGCTGGATCAACTATATCTGAACGATGGTAAAGGAAATTTTACCCATTCTTCAACCGAACTGCCGAACCTTAAAGCAAGTGGTTCGTGCGTTGCAGCCGCGGATTTTGATCAGGATGGAGATATCGATCTGTTTGTCGGTTCCCGAATGATTCCGGGTCAGTACGGCCGCAATCCAGCCAGTTACCTGTTTATCAACGATGGTCGTGGTAATTTCAAAAATTACACCAAGCGCTTTCTGCCCGATGTCGATCAATTAGGCATGGTAACGGCCGCTACGTGGGCAGATCTGAACGGAGATAAATACCCTGAATTGATTGTGGTGGGTGATTGGGAGCCGATCCGGATATTTGAAAACAAGCGGGGCAAGTTGAGTCAGAATGCGAACCTTGCCATTAACGATACTCAGGGACAGCCACTAAAAACTAATGGATGGTGGAACTGCATAACGGCGGGCGATGCTGACGGCGATGGCGACCTGGACGTAGTGATTGGAAATCTGGGACTAAACTCACGTATTAAGGCTACTCAGTCCATACCTGCCGAAATTTATGTAGGTGATTTTGATCATAATGGTACTGTCGAACAGATTGTTAACTGTGCCGACGAAACCGGAGAGTTGTATCCGATGGTTTTGAAGAGCGATTTGCAAAAAGAAATGCCTACGATCAAGAAGAAGTTTGTGAAGTATGACGATTACGCAGGCAAAAAAATTAATGAGATTCTGGATGAAGACCAGTTAAAACAAGCTGTAGTAAAACAGGCGTTCACGGCCGAAACGATGCTATTGCTTAATGATGGGAAAGGCAATTTAGCCGCACAGGCTTTACCGAATGAAGTCCAGTTTTCGCCAGTTTGTGGAGCCGTGTTTACGGACTATGACCAGGATGGCCGCACAGACTTATTACTTGGTGGGAATTTCCTGGACGTATTGCCAGAAATTGGTCGGTATGATGCCAGTTACGGCATCGTGCTACGTAACAAAGGAAAAACAGCAAGCGGGACGGTTAGCTATGAATTTGTGAATCCGGCGGTGTCTGGCTTCTTCGTACGGGGGCAGGTCCGGCGTATGGCCCGATTGGCGCAGGGGCAACTTATTCTGGCCAAGAACAATGATCGCGCTCAGATATTCACGTTAAAAACGGGCCGCTTACCGAGCGTAATCGCCGGCCGAAAACCGTAGTATTTTTACAGCCTATAGAAAACACCTGTTCTGATACTAGCTAACAAGCTAGTGCAGTAGGCAATCGATAAGCCCAATCCATTCAGATACGCTTCACAGAAAAAGCGTCAATGACTTACTTAAAATGAAACGAGTTAGTTTATTTTTTATCGTCAGTACACTAATACTGGCTGGTTGCAATTCATTTAAGTCCGAGAAACCTCTTTTCCAGGCGCTTGATTCAACTCAAACGGGCGTAGGTTTTATCAATCATCTAATCCCAACCGAAAAGTTAAATATTCTGGATTATCTGTATTTCTACAACGGTGGGGGCGTTTCGGCGGGCGATGTTAATAATGATGGTTTAACGGATTTATACTTTGTTTCGAATCAGGGCAAGAACAAATTATACCTGAACAGGGGCAATTTTAAGTTTGAGGACGTAACGGCAAAAGCGGGTGTCGAAGGATTTTCAGACTGGCAAACCGGCTCGACGATGGCTGACGTAAATGGCGACGGATTTCTGGATATTTACGTGTGTGCCGTCGGTAATTTTCGGGGTCTTGAGGGGTCTAACGAATTATACATCAACAATGGCGATGGCCGCGACGGTGTACCGACATTCACTGAAAAAGCGGCTGACTACGGTTTGGATTTTACCGGATTCTCTACACAGGCTGCCTTCTTCGACTACGACCACGACGGCGATCTTGACTGCTATTTGCTGAATCATGCCGTTCACACGTCACGTAGCTACGATCGCGTAACGGCCCGCCATCTACGTAACAACGAGTCTGGCGATTATCTGTACGAAAATCAGCTTGTTTCCAAAGCGGGTAAGACAGAGGCTGGCAAGACATCCCGCTTCGTAAACGTCAGCGAAAAAGCCGGGATTTTTGGGGCAGCTATGGGTTACGGTCTGGGCATTGCCGTAGCCGATCTGAACAACGATGGTTGGGAGGATATCTACGTATCAAACGATTTCCATGAGGACGACTATTACTACGTTAATAATCAGAATGGTACGTTCACTGAGAGCGTAAAGAAAGCTTTTCAGCACACCAGCCGTTTTTCAATGGGGAACGACGTGGCAGACGTCAATAACGATGGCTTCGCTGATATCGTTACGCTCGATATGTATCCCGAAGATGAAACAGTTGAAAAGTCGTCGTTGGGCGAAGATCCGCTGGATATTTACCTCTACAAGCTGGCGTATGGTTATATGAACCAGTACAGTCGGAACTGTCTGCAGCTGAATCTGTCGGGCAAGAAGTTTATGGAGGTTGGCGCTATGGCAGGAATGGCGGCTACCGACTGGAGCTGGTCACCACTGATGGCTGATTATGATAACGATGGCCTGAAAGACCTCTTCATTACGAATGGAATTGTACATCGTCCGAATAACCTGGATTACGTCAAGTTTGCTGCAGACGATTCGCTTCGGTACGCGATGGAAACGTCAAAATCGCTGGATGAACGCGCTGTTAAATTGATGCCCGACGGGAAAATACATAATTACCTGTTTCGGGGGACCTCCTCACTGCGGTTTGATGACAAATCGGCAGACTGGGGCTTTGATAAGCCAAATTACTCAAACGGGTCAACCTATGCTGATCTTGATAACGACGGGGATCTGGATTTGGTCACGAACAATATTGATGAACCCGCCAGTCTCTATCGGAATGAGGCCAACGAACTGTTTCCTGACAATAAGCACATCACCATTAAATTGAAGGGCGATGTGCCAAATACCTTTGGCGTCGGCGCGAAAGTCATTCTCAAATACGGCGGACCGTCGCACAATGACACTACGTTGGTGCAGCAACTGATGCTAACGCGGGGGTTTGAGTCGTCTGTGGCGCCAGAATTAGTATTTGGTCTCGGTCGCCGAGCGACAATTGATTCACTCATTGTGATCTGGCCAAACCAGCGCATGGAAGTTCGAACGAACGTAAAACCGAACCAACTGCTAACACTAAAACAAACCGACGCTCGGCTGGATGGCACTACGTATCGCTATACTACGTCGGCGGTTCGTCCATTGTTTACTGACGTAACAGCAGCGGATTCAATTCCGTATAAGCACCGGGAAAATAAAGAATATTTCGACTACGTACGGGAACCACTCATGCCTTTTCAGGTTTCGACGGAAGGGCCGCATTTGGCGGTGGGTGATGTAAATGGCGACGGGTTGGACGATATGTATGTGGGTGGGGCCAAATGGCAGGCCGGTAGCTTACTGGTGCAACAGTCAAATGGCAGGTTTATCGCCACTCGGCAACCGGACCTGGTAAAAGATTCTACGTACGAAGATGTTGATGCGGTTTTCTTTGACGCCGACGGCGATAAAGACCTGGATTTATACGTCGTATCGGGGGGGAATGAGTTTTACGGACAGATGCCGGAACAACTTGATCGGTTGTATGTAAACGATGGGAAAGGAAACTTTAACCGATCAGTTAATGCCCTGCCGCCAATGTACGATAACAAAAGCTGCGTACGTCCTTACGACATCGACCGAGATGGCGATCTTGATTTATTTGTTGGAGGGCGCGTGGTTGGTTTTGCCTATGGGAAATCGCCAAACTCGTACCTACTCATCAACGATGGCAAAGGCAAATTCTCGGATCAGACCGACAAGTTAGCAACTGGCTTACGCAAAGCGGGTATGATTACGGACGCTGTCTGGACGGATTACGACGGCGATAAAGACATTGACCTTATTGTTGCTGGTGATTGGATGCCGGTCCGAATCTTCGCGAATAACAACGGCAAGTTCGATGAAGTGAAAACTATTACATCTGACGAAACACCGTTGAATGGATTTTACCAACGTATTATTGCCGCCGATTTTGATCGCGACGGTGATATTGACCTGATTGCGGGGAATATAGGAACCAATACGAAGTTTCGTAAAACCCCGGATTCGCAACTGCGGATGTGGGTAAAAGACGTCGATAATAACCAGAGTACTGAACAAATTATTGCTTATAACCGGGGCAGGGAGTGGTATCCGCTGGCGTTCAAGGATGAACTGGGAAAACAAATGCCGGGCATTATCAATAAACGCTTTACCGACTATGTATCATTCGCCGGAAAGACGCTGGATGGCGTTGTGAAAGACGACGAATTGAAAGGAGCTGAAGAATATACAGTTAATCAGTTTGCGTCTGTCTACCTGGAAAATCAGGGCGGCCGGGACGGAAGTCCAACGTTTGCTGTTCGTGAGCTACCGATGATGGCACAGGTATCGAAATTATTTGCGCTAAAAGCAATTGATTTTGATCAGGACGGCGATTTAGACGTAGTAGGTGGAGGGAATTTCTACGGTGTTAGTACGTATCAGGGACGCTATGATGCCAGCTATGGATTAGTGTTACGTAATGATGGTAAAGGAACTTTTACCGGTCTATCACCCATCGATAGTGGCTTTATGCTGAACGGAGAAATACGCGATATACAGCCTGTAAAAACTACCCAGGGGACGTTGCTTGTTATAGCCCGTAACAATGCTGGCTTACAACTTTTTAAGCCGCGGCTCATGAACTGACCGATTTAGCTTGCCTATCCGCTTATCTGGTAAATTCCGTTATTTTTGTAAATACAGAACAGATGAGTGCTATTCTGTTACCGTCTAACTTGTCATTAACTGTATGAAATCTTTGCTTCGCTTTGGCTATCTGCTGGCTCTGGGGCTGGTCGGATTAGTCGGGTGCCGTAAGCCTGCCTCACCCGCTGAATACAATGCTAAAGCTTCTAATGTTGAGTATTATAACGCGGCTTTAAATAAGCTGACGGAGGTGATTATCCACGATATTTTCTCTCCTCCCGTTGCGAGTCGAATTTACTCATATGCTAACCTGGCGGGCTACGAAGCACTTGTACCGTTCGACGCTCAGTATGAATCATTGGGAGGAAAATTAAAGCGGTTTCAGGCCAGTCCAAAGCCGGAGCCAGGTAAAGAATACTGTTTTCCGCTGGCCAGTACGCATGCGTTTTTAACGGTGGCGCGCGCCCTGACGTTTTCAGTGCCATTCTACGATACGTTCGAAAAGCCGTTTTACGAGCAATATAAAAAAGACGGTGTTCCTGATGACGTTTACGAACGCTCAATGGCGTACGGTGAGACTGTTGCCAAGCACGTTCTGGATTATGCCGCAAAGGACAACTACAAGCAGACCCGGGGCTTCAAACATACCGTAACGAACGAAGATGGAACCTGGGTGCCAACCCCGCCTGCTTATATGGACGCGGCTGAGCCTCAATGGAATAAGCTACGATGCTGGGCAATGGATACGTGCAATCAGTTTATGCCGCCCCGTCCTTTTCCATACACCCTGGCAAAAGGTAGCCCGTATGAAAAGGAATTAAACGAAGTTTATCAGGCTGGCAAAAATCTCAGCAAAGCAGAACAGGACATTGCTTATTTCTGGGACGACAATGCTTTTGTGATGAACGTAGCAGGACACGTCATGTTTGCAAGTAAAAAAATGACACCCGGTGGTCATTGGCTGGGTATTGCACAGACGGTCGCCCGTCAGCAAAAGCTTTCTATGATGAAAACGGTAGAAGCTTATGCACTTGCCTCCTTTGCATTAAGTGACGGGTTTATTTCGTGCTGGGACGAAAAATACCGTAGCAAAACAGTTCGGCCCGAAACCGTCATCAACAAATACCTTGATCCAAAGTGGACCCCCTTTTTACAAACGCCCCCGTTTCCGGAATATCCGAGCGGTCATAGCGTGATCTCGACAGCCGCAGCTACCGTATTGACTGAATTGATGGGCGATAACATTGCGTTTACGGATTCTACTGAATTTAAGTATGGACATGGCGTTCGGTCGTTCAAATCCTTCCGTAACGCAGCAGACGAGGCTTCTATCAGCCGTATGTATGGCGGTATTCACTACCGATCTGCTTTAGAAAATGGTCAGGTCGAGGGCGAAAAAGTAGGCAAATGGGTGATTGAGAAAATTCATGCCCGAAAGCAGACTGTCGCTAGTCGATAATCATTAAGTACAAATTAAAAAAGTCTCTGCTTTCATAAAGTGGAGACTTTTTTTGTAACTGGCGCTTATAAACTCATTCCTCAATTTTTCTGTCGACGATGGTACGTGTACACCTGGCGCTGTTGATTATATCACTTATTATTAAAAATAATCTGTTTGCTCAACCCGCGAAGATAGATACAACGCAAAAGCAGGTGCGAAAAGACCGGCAAACCTACTACGTCATCAGCCGCTCTTCGGAAGATTCATCCCGATCTATTTTTAATTTCAAAGCCGCACCTATTTACGTCCGGACAATGCCTTTTTCAATTTATACAGGAGCTGGTAAGCCGAAAGATCGGATTGCACAAAGTATCGAAATTGGCAAGTCATTCAATGTGATTGATCTGGGAGTCGCCTTCGGCCGAAATTCACTACGTCCTGATACAACGCTTTTCCTGGAAGGAAGGGTAACCATGGACGTAGCGAACTATGGCATTTTTGCTAACGAAATGACGATCGGAGCGGGCCGGGTATTTGATAAACAGGGAA
Organism: Spirosoma sp.; assembly: GCF_048594605.1. GTDB lineage: Bacteria > Bacteroidota > Bacteroidia > Cytophagales > Spirosomataceae > Spirosoma. The sequence goes on along the minus strand of NZ_JBMDWV010000241.1, from coordinate 4,761 downwards.
GCCTGATGCTGGAACTCACCTACAGCATTATTGCGCAGATTGCTCCGCGCGTCGGTATTGGCCTGACAACGGGTTACTACGATTTCAGCAGCGAATCGACAGATGCCTCCAAGACATTCTACGGAATCTATTTGCGGTTTGGCCTGATGCGTACCGATTCAGGTGGTTTGCTTGGTGGTATTATGCGCGGACGGTCGCGTCCGGTTCGGGTCGGGCGTCCGCATCGGCATGGGCGCTAATGCAGATGGATTGCCGAGCCATCACCTAACTTTAAAAATAGCCGTAACCCCGTATTCTAACCTAATTACTTACTCTAAGTTATGATGATCTAAAGCTATGTCACTAGGTTATGAAATATATTTATTGGGTGCTTGTGAGTGGATTATGGCTTACTCAAGTAAGTTTTGCTCAGCAGACGTATTTTAATGTTCCTTCGGCCGATATTGTTGACAAGCACGAGATTGCTGCTCAGCAGCAGATCAACTTTTCCGAGTCTATCCGCTCGTCCACTACGCTTGAGTATGGCCTTGGCCGTGAATGGGAAATTGGGCTAAACCTCTATAATCTCGACTACCAGCCTACAATGCAACGTATTGTGGCCAACGATTCAACCACAGAAAAAGCCTTTAGCCCACTATTGATGTTAAATGCCCAAAAAGCGTTCGATGTTACCAAAAACCTCGAATTAGCCGTTGGCGCTCAGGCCGGGATGAACGTACTGACTGACCATAAACCGCAATTAGTTGGCTACGTATATAGTCATGTGGGTTATGTGTCGGATGATGAACACTATAATGTTTCGGCTGGCGGCTACGTGGCCAATGCTCGTTATTTGGGCGATGGACCAAAGGGTGGTTTCCAGGCTGGTTTTGATGCCGGTATTTTCTACCAGAAACTACATCTACTGGGTGACTGGATATCAGGTCCGCACGATTTCGGTCAATTAGTGCTGGGGCTAGAAGTTTATCTGGGTAGGCACTTTCCACTTGCCATTGGCTGGCAACGGACAAACAAGACTGGCGCGCAGGCCGTAGTTCTTCAACTGACGTATAACCCGGAATAGAGCTATTCGCCGATAAAATTGACAGATCGCACCAAGATTATAAATAGTCTTTGTGTGGTTATTTGTTTACTTGCGATGCGGGTGCCGATCGATTGGTTTGTAGTAAATTATGGTATTATTTTTATCCATAATTTAACTATGATGAATCTATGGAGCGAAAACACGTACTGCTTATTTTATCGATGATTGCCTTCGGCTTAACAGCCGTAGCGCAGAATCCGACAACGAATGACTCCTGGCAGATTGTTGCGCAGACTATTAACCCCGCTAATTATTATGGCGTCACTGTTGCCAATGGGATGATTGGTCTGGTATCGTCGCCAGAACCCATGAAAGTAAAAGACGTTGTGTTGAACGGCGCATTTGATACGTATGGTCGTGGCCGTGTATCCAACATTCTGAAGGTTTTCAACTTCGCCAATATGAACCTCGATGTCGATGGTCAACGTATCGGTCCGAAAGAAATAGCCAATTATCGGCAAACGCTCGATATGCAAAAAGCGGCTCTGACCACTACGTTCGATTATAAAGATAAGGTTAGCGTTCGTCAGACGATGATGGCGTTACGTCATCTGCCTTTTTCGGAGTTAACAATGGTTGAGATCACGGCCAGGAAGGACTGCGAAATCATTCCGATGAGCGTGATCGAAACGCCTGAAAACCTTAAAGAAGTCAAAAACTTTTATTCAGAGATTGACCGGTCGCACGTTACCATTCGTCTGTTAACATCCGTTGCCAAAAGTCCAACCGGACGGCATACATTGGCTGCTTCAACCAGTTTTATTTTTGAAGAACCACACGGTCAGGAACCTGATGTTATCCATGAAGACTGGGATTATAACATGCATCTGGCCAAGTTCAAGAAACGATTGAAGGCCGGAGAGACGTATCGGTTTAGTGTAGTTGGCTCAGTGTCCTCTACGGCTCATACGGCCGATCCGCATAATGAAGCAGAACGTCTGACGCTTTTCGCAGCCCTTGAACGTACCGAACGACTCCTAATGCGTCATAACGCCGAATGGACCAAGTTGTGGCAAAGTGACATTGTCATTGATGGCGATGCGGATGCGCAGCGGGCAGTACGTTCGGCACTTTACCACTTATACTCGTTTGTGCGGGAAGGTACTGGTTACAGTTTATCGCCCATGGGATTATCAGGTCTAGGTTATAACGGCCACGTTTTCTGGGATACGGAACTCTGGATGTATCCACCAATTCTGGCACTCAAACCCGAAATCGCTAAATCCATACTAGAGTATCGGTTCGAACGAATGGAAATGGCCCGGCAGAATGCCTTCAGCCACGGCTATAAAGGCGTCATGTTTCCCTGGGAATCAGATGCTGACGGGCAGGAAGCTACGCCAGTATGGGCGCTGACGGGGCCATTTCAGCATCACATAACAGGGTGTGTTGGCTGGGCATTCTGGAAGTACTACCAGGTAACGAAAGACAAAGAATGGCTACGGACGCGTGGCTATCCTATGCTAAAAGAAGTGGCGGAGTTCTGGGCAAGCCGCGTTGAGCGCGAGGGACCGGGTAAATACCACATCAACAATGTTATTGGGGCGAATGAATGGCAGGAGAATATAGACGACAATGCATTCACCAACGGGATGGCAAAAACATCGTTACAGTATGCTATACAAGCGGCCCAGGATTTGGGAATTGCGCCTAATCCTGACTGGAAACTTGTAGCGGATAATATTCCGATTCTGAAATTTCCGGATGGCGTAACAAAGGAGAATCGTACCTACGACGGGGTAATGATTAAACAGGCTGACGTTAATTTGCTGGCCTACCCGTTACGTATCGTCTCTGACGAAAGTGCGGTTAAAAAAGATCTGGCGTATTATGCACCCCGTTATTCGCCCGATGGGCCTGCTATGGGGTGGTCAGTATTAGCTACCCTGTACGCCCGATTAGGTGAACCTGATAAAGCCTACGACTGGTTTGTAAAGAGTTATAAACCCAATGAAGTGCCGCCTTTTGGTGTAATGGCTGAAACAGCGGGCGGAACCAATCCTTATTTTGCAACAGGAGCTGGAGGAATGCTCCAAGCGGTACTCAACGGTTTTGGCGGACTGGATATTACGGACAACGGTATTACGCAACTCAAAACAAAGCTTCCTAAGAAATGGAAGTCTTTGACAATAAAGGGGTATGGACCGCAACTGAAGACAATTCAGATTCAGTAAACGTAACAAGCAGTTTTCGATAAGGAGCAGATAGTCTTTTTATATCGGTTTCTTGTCGAAAACTGCTTATTACGGTTTACCATTGGGCTGCTGGTAAATGATTCGATTGAAGTTCCAGCTGAACATCTTTTGAATTGATAGCCATTTTGTTGAGAGCGATGTAAATCGTTTTGATGGCGTTTTCAATCCGCTCCCAACCTTCTTCGCTACGTAAATCGATGCTGATCATTGTACGGTCGTTTTGGGCCATGATCGTCAGATACGTCATTGCACCAAGTATAACCGCTGAAATAGCCTGTGTATCGGCTCCTTTTGCAAAAGAAAGCTGATTAACAAGGCGGGTCATTTCTTCATCCTGCGCCTTCGCTGTTGTTTCGGCAATGGAATCGTTTTCAATAACACTAGCCTTCAGGATTTCACGAGCAGCTTTAAACGTGCGGAAGTACCGGTACGTTTGAATAACCTGACGGTACCAGATCCGGGCCACATCGGATTCATGTAGCGGACGTATCTGATCAAGCAGAGTGGGCGTAAAGACTGGGAAGAGTTTCCCCATTTTTACGTAATATTCTAATAAGCCTTCCATGCCACCGAAATAGCGATAAATCAAAACTTTGCTGACATTCGCTTTCTCTGCTACACGATTGACGCCGACACCTTCCAGACCACGTTCTGCAATTACGTCTTCTAATGCTTCGACAATTCGTTGAGTAGTCTTTGCGCGGTTCCGGCGTATCTTCTCGTCCTTTTCCATATCCATAATTAATGCATTCATATTGCGGTTCAAATAGATGTCACCTACTTTGACTATAATTATTCCTGAAAGTCACTTTCTTGAATATTTATCAATCAATATCAATAAGTTAAACAATCTATAGGTTATATTGACTACTATAACGCAAAGTTTGTTCGCCAGACTGTGACAATGAAGTGTATTCTCGTTTCAAACTATATAGTTTAAACGATATTGAATGCAGAATTATATAACATAGGTTACTAGCACCGAAAAAATATACCAACGCGTGCAACTGGATCGCTCAATTTACGTAATAAGATCCGGGATTACGCTAACCTGAAGCCTATTGCAGTTACCCAGACAATGAAAGCTTCGTTATGAACTATACGTTTCATAAAAGTATGCTTCTGGAGCGACGAGCCAGGTAGGTGATGCCGCATGTCTACACGTTAGCCTTGTTTACTGGTAACAAGTGATCACATTTAAATAAACGTAAAAATAGATTGGCCTGTTTTTTTGATAAAGATATTCTAAGTCTTAGATTAAGAGGACATTTAACTTTCTCCACAACTACCTATGAATGAATATGGTAAGTACATTTCCGTAATACTACCTTCCATGCTCAAATTTTTGCTTGGTCCTTTAGCCGGTGTAGCTTTAAAGCTGACCTGGTGGGAAACCACGCTGTGCACAGTCATTGGGATGATGGCTAGCGTTATTGTTTTTACATTTTTGGGTAAGGTAATCCGGGAAGGGTGGCAAAAGTT
>NZ_JBMDWV010000240.1:0-22722 GCF_048594605.1 Spirosoma sp. | reverse complement strand
GGAAAGTAAACGAAGCCCGCGCTGAAGCTATTGCGAAGAAAAACAAAGTGGAAGAACCGGCAGCTGAAGTTGCAGAGCCTGAAGCACCTGCTGCTGAGGCAACTACTGAAGAAGCGCCGGTAGCTGAAACTTCGGCCGAAGAAACACCAGCTGCAGAATAATTTTTGCCGCACTGGTAACCTCAAAATTTTGTTAAGGAAGAGCCTGTTCGTTTCTGAACAGGCTCTTTTTATGAATAATACGGCCGGAGTGTCGTACTTTTTTTATAAAATGCGGTACCTAGGCCGCGTTACGTATGACTAAAAACGATTGCTATCAAGTGGGACATATCACCAAAACGCATGGCGTTAGTGGTGAACTGGTGCTTTTTTTAGATGTTGATGAACCTAGTGAATACGATGATCTGGAATCTATTTTACTGGAAGTAAAAGGAGAATTGATCCCGTATTTTATTGAATCGATTGCAATAGTAAAAGGGAGTCGGGCTATTGTCGCTTTTGAAGACATCGATACCATCGAGCAGGCGGAGCGGCTATTAAACTGTGGCGCTTTTTTGCCCCTGGACGAACTGCCGCCAATTACGGACGAAACTCGTTTTTACTTTCACGAGATCGTAGGCTATCGGGTCGTGGATGCGAACGAAGGCGAATTGGGGATCGTTCAGGGGGTGTACGCCATGAACGCACAAGACCTGATTGCAATGGATTATCAGGGTAAAGAAGTCTTGATTCCAATTAACAGCGACATTGTTCGGACAGTAGATCGAACCAATAGTAAACTCAATGTTACGCTGCCAGATGGCCTGCTGGCCATTTACATGGAGGAAGATAACAAACAGCAACCCGACGTACACGGCGACGAGGACGATAGCGATGAGGATTGATATTATCACCTGCCTGCCGAAACTCCTGGATAGTTTTTTTGCGCACTCCATTCTGCAACGAGCGCAGCAGGGAGGATACGTAGAGGTCGTAGTGCACGACCTGCGCGACTACACACTTGACAAACACAGACGGGTAGATGACTACGCGTTTGGTGGAGGAGCTGGTATGGTCATGCAGATAGAGCCCATTGCCCGATGTATCCGGTCACTGCAAGCTGAACGCGCGTATGACGAAATTATTTATATGACGCCCGATGGCGAGCGGCTCAATCAGAAAACCGCTAATTCGCTGTCGCTACGTCAAAATCTGATCATTCTGTGCGGTCATTATAAAGGCGTTGATGAACGGGTACGAGAAATGTTTATTACCAAAGAAATCAGCATGGGCGACTACGTACTTTCGGGTGGAGAACTGGCGGCCTGTGTGCTGTCGGATGCGATCATTCGTCTTGTGCCGGGGGTTTTAAATGACGAAACATCTGCATTGACTGATTCTTTCCAGGATAATTTACTGGCCCCGCCGGTATATACGCGCCCCGCTGAATTTGAAGGCCATCGCGTTCCTGACATTCTTCTGTCGGGGCATGAAGCCAAAATCGATGAATGGCGATACGAGCAGGCCGTTGTTCGTACGCAGGCCCGGCGTCCGGATTTATTAGGAACGTAGTGGTTTTCGTTTCTAAACCGAATGGCTGATTCCAGGTTATAAACAAATCTAAATCAGCCATTCATTTTTATGCAACTTTTAGTCGTAGGCGCTACAGGAGAAACAGGTAGGCAACTTGTTGAACAGGCACTTCAACAGGGACATTACGTAACCGCTTTTGTCCGCGATCCTGCCAAACTACCTAGCCAACACCCGAACCTGGTAGTAGTTACCGGCGACGTGCTAAAGCCTGATACGTTGCTGACCGCCGTTCGTCGACAGGACGCCGTGTTGTGTGCATTAGGCAGCCGTCCGGGTCAGCAGAGTCAGGCTGTTACCGAAGGAACAAAGAATCTGATCCGTGCCATGCAGCAGGTCGGCGTTCGGCGGTTGTTGGTTGTGTCGTCGCTGGGTGTTGGAACGAGTTATGAAGAAGCCCCGCTCCTAAGTAAACTCATTATCAAAACGTTGCTAAGCGGAAGTATTGCTGAAAAAGAAATACAGGAGCAGGCTATTCGAGACAGCAAGCTCGATTGGGTGATTGTACGGCCACCCCGTCTGACTAATGGACCTGCTACGGGACACTTGCGTATCGGCGAACACTTGCCTTTTTCGGCGTTCACTTTACCGCGAATCAGTCGTGCTGATGTAGCTGCTTTCCTGCTCGATCAACTGGATAATGATACGTATCTGCACAAGGCTGTAACAATTACGGCTCGTTAATGGCAGTTTAAAAGGCTGGCTGTGAACTGACAACTTTACAATCGCACCGCTTGGTTTCGGCCGGTAACGTAACCGGTTTATCGAAATGACTATTGGGGAGTAGAGTTCGGGAAAAAGTGGTATACTTTTCTTTCAGCATGTTGCCGTCATTGTCAAAGGCCCTGATCTGAACGGATATATCGTTATGGGAACGAGACGATAAATTCCTTACATCGACATTGACTGTGGAAGTCACCAGTACGTTGGCTAAGTCTGAACAGTCAACGGCTAAGTCGATCGTTTGCGGAGTAAAGGACGTATTGTTACGTCGTGACATAGCATAGAGAAGTACACCTCCAACTACAGCAATAACCAAAATTAACCTTATAAATACTTTCATAAATAAACTCGTTACTGTGGTACGTCTTCGAGCGCTTGCTGCGCTTCACGCTCCCTGCGTTTTCGTTCACGTCGCTCCTGGCGAAGCTGTTTGCGCGTTTTAACCGTGTCGGACGGAGCAACTTCGGCAGGTGAAGCACTAGATTGCTCAGGTTGTACCGTTTGTTCGGCCTCGTTACGTTTCTCGTCACTTTTCTTTCCCTTAAACAGCCGACGAAAGAAATTGCCAATGCCCGTTCCTTCATCTTCATCAATTTCCTCGCCATCGGGATCGGGCAGGAATAAACTATCCGATTGAAACGAGGAATCGACAGGAGCAACCTCGCGACGAAGACCTTCCCGCAGACGAACATCATAGAATCCGTACGCACCGGAATCGGGAGCGGTAAGGCCCCGACGAGCCATAATCCGTCCAATAAGACGAAAATAACCGCGCACGTTTCGTACTTGTAGGTAGCCACCCGGAACAAACCATTTTAGCGCCGATTTAGGACTTGGAACGACGAAGGCCAGGAAAATACTTTCGCCTAGAGTCAGTTCGGATGGTTTTTTGGCGAAATAATAACGGGACGCTTCGCCAATGCCATACACGTTACGTCCCCACTCAATAATATTCAGATACACTTCATACATTCGCTCCTTAGGAACAATGTGCTCATTCTCAATAAGCCAAACGATTAGTATTTCCTCTACCTTACGCGATAGCGTCTTATTGCGGATCAGGAAAGCGTTTTTGACCAGCTGCATCGAAATAGTACTGGCTCCCCGTTTGAATGATTTTTCTTTGAAATTCGTCGCAATGGAAACCCGGAAGGCTTTTTCATTAAAACCTTTGTGGGTAAAGAAATTATAATCTTCCGACGTAAGCAGGGCGTTACGTAAGTCGGGCGAAATCTGATTCAGTGGCGTATAATCCGGATTTTCAGGGCCAACGACAATATCCCGAACGGGTTTTCCTTTTTCGTAAGGGGTATAAATAAATGGACGATTAATTTCAGCAAAATCAGTACTGCCCATTTTCAGGATACGAAAGCCTTCGGAAGTTAAGCCTGAGTCGAATTTTACCGAATCGGGTATCGACGTATCAAGTTGAAACGCCATGTCGTACTTCAGTTTTCCGGCTACCTTCATTCCCTCCAGCGACTCAAATAAGCCTTGTGGAAAGGAGTTAAACAGCGCCTGAGCGTCTAAGGCGTCCGTATGCAACTGGGCCTCGTATATCTTCGTGGGCTTAAGGGTGTATTTTAAAAAAGGCCGCGCGCTGACTTGCCCCAAACGTAACGTTGATGAGCTATCGACGCCAACGTAATTCTCTCCCACAAACACATGAGCATCCATAGCGGCCTGACTTACCACTACGTCTGTACGGGCAATGGCGGGGTGATTGATACGCAAATTTCGTACAGAACCAGCACCCTCAAGCCGAAACTCTCCGCCAGAACGATCAACATCGCGCAGTTCAGCGCGTAACGTATCGGCTTGTAGTTTAAGGTTGTATTTTTTTTGAATATAAGGCAGTTCTATTGGCTGCGGACGACCATTCTGGCCTTCTGCATAGAGCGCCAGATCGTATTCACGGTCGGCAGGATCGGCAGTTCCCGTTATGTGCCAGGTGGCCTGATTGCCATTTACCTTTATCGTAGACGTTACGTCCTCATCGTCGATAACGGCCGTTTGTGTTAGCAGGCTGAGGCTATCTTTATCGTCCATCGCCCGAAATTCCAGGTTCTTGACGTTCAGATCGTCTGGAATTTTGGAAAGGATGTTGTCGATCAGGTTCTCTGCTACGTCGGATAAATCAGTGCGTCGTGTGGTTTCTACGGGTGTATTGTCCGTGGCTGTTGAATCACGCTTTCGACGGAGCAGAAAGTCAATATTTGAGAGAGAATCACGCTTGACAACCTGAATCAGCCCATTCTCGAGGGTCATACCTGATAAGCCGATCGTACCGGAGAATAATGGCCAGAAGCGGACAGCCACCTCTACCCGCTGAATCCGGGCTAAACTGTCGCGATCTTCGGGTACCACCGAAATGTCCGTAAATGCTACTGAACTCAATCCTGTGAACTTGGCTGAGCCGACCCTGACGTCGAGATTATAGTTTCGTTTGGCGATACGTATGGCTTTGGCCAGCGCTGTCTCCAATAAACTTGCACGCTTGGAATAGGCAATGCCAGCTCCTACACAAGCCAGTAAAAAAATACTTAAAGATACCCAGCCAGCAATTCGGAGGGCTTTACGTTGACGATACGTCATGCTTAGTCACTTAGTCGCGATGCACAAAGATACGCTTTTTGAGCAGAGGGCATGGGGCATAGGGTGAAAGTAATAAGGTGATCTGCCCTATGCCCCGAACCCTTACCCCTCTGCTCAAAAATCCAGGTGGCAGTTTGTCCAGCCGTCATCAAAGCGGGTTCCAAACTGACGATAAAAGCCAATAGCGGGTTCATTCCAGTCCAGCACCTGCCACATCATACCGGTACAGTTGGTTTGGCGGGCCATATCAATGGTGGCGTCCAGCAGGAGTTTGCCAATGCCGTATCCACGGAATTCCTCCGTTACGACGATGTCCTCCAGATACAGACGTTTTCCTTTCCAGGTCGAATAGCGGAAGAAATAAAGCGCCATCCCGACAATTTTCTTTGTTTCCGAATCTTCAGCCATAATCATACCAAAGAGCGGATTAGGGCCGAAACCATCCAATGCCATCTGTTCGACGGTGTTGGTAACCTGATCAGCTGCCCGTTCATAAACAGCTAATTCCATAACTAAGTCGAATGCTTCGGGTATATCTTCAAGGGTGCCAGGGCGAATTGAAATCATCAGGATTATTGAATGGTGAACAGTTATAGTGAATAGTTTTACAATAAAGAGCAGGGTAAAGTTAGCACAGATCGTCAATTGTTTCCAGCTAATAATTTCCTCCATTTATCAAGCGCTGACTGGAAATCGTCGGGCAGGTCGGAATCGAATTGAAGCCACTGTTGCGTGCGTGGGTGCGTAAACCCCAGCGACTTAGCATGTAGAGCCTGTCGGGGTAATAATTTAAACGCATTGTCGACAAAGGATTTATAACTTCCAACCGGGTTGCCCCGCAGAATTCGGTCGCCCCCGTACATGGCATCGTTAAATAAAGGATGGCCGATATGCTTCATGTGCGCCCGAATCTGGTGTGTACGGCCCGTTTCTAGATTGCACTGCACCAGCGCAACGTAGCGTAACTCTTCCAGCGTTTTGTAGTGCGTAACGGCCCATTTGCCTTTTGTCTCATCGTCGTAAATCGTCTGTACTTTCCGGTCACGTACCGAACGACCAATATACCCCGTAATGGTACCATCAGATGGATTGGGAATACCCCAAACGAGGGCATTATAAGTACGTTCGATCGTATGCTCGAAAAACTGACGCGCCAGGTGAGTCATGGCGTATTCGGTTTTGGCAATAACCATCAGCCCCGACGTATCTTTATCAATGCGGTGCACCAGACCGGGGCGAATAGTACCATTACGTGATGTGGGCAAATTCTGAAAATGATAAACCAGGGCGTTGACCAGCGTACCGTCCCAATTGCCGTGAGCCGGATGAACAACCATACCCGCAAGCTTATTGAGCACCAACAGCTCATCGTCCTCGAATACAATCGTTAAGGGAATATTTTCGGGCTGAATATCTGTATCGCGGGGCGGATGTGGCAGCGATACCGTAATTACGTCGAGCGGCTTGATTTTATAACTAGCCTTCGTCGGTTTGTCGTTTACATGTACTGACGCTACGTCGATAGCTGCCTGAATTTTAGTACGTGTTGCATTGGGGAGCCGGTCCATCAAAAACCGGTCGATACGTAGCAGACTCTGGCCTTTATCGACCACAATACGGTGATGTTCGTATAACTCTTCCTCTTCCGAAAATTCCTCAACCGCTTCTGTCATGTACAATTAATTTCGAGTAAAATTGAAACGCATAGCTCCCGTAATGACGGATGCAGAGAACACAGAGCGACAAACAGGTATTAATAGACGGATCTCTGCGTGTGAAAAGTCAATAGTAGATCTCAAAAAGTTTGGCAAATTTACGGGACGATGACTGATTTTACTGAACGCCTTTATTCGTTTCCGGCCAATTCTCCTTTGCAAATTCTTGAAAATCCGTTTCCTGAACCAGTAAATATTCGTTTGTTTCTGAAACGGGATGACATGATTCATCCGCTGGTATCGGGCAATAAATGGCGAAAGCTTAAATATAATTTACTGGCGGCTCATGAACGTGGTCTCGATACATTGCTAACCTTCGGCGGGGCTTATTCCAATCACCTCTACGCCACGGCTGCGGCAGGACGAGAATTCGGTTTTCGAACCATTGGCGTTGTGCGGGGGCAGGAGCTTGCCGATAAAGCTCTGAACGATACGCTAACCTTCTGCCGAGAATGTGGTATGCATCTGCACTTTGTGAGCCGGGACGAATATCGCCGGAAAGACGATCCGGATTTCCTGGCTGATCTGATGCAGCAATTAGGTCCTTGCTACGTAGTACCCGAAGGCGGAATGAATGCGCTGGCGATCAGGGGTACGGCTGAGATTATTCCTGAATTAATCAACCAGTTAGGCAATGCTCCTGATTACGTCTGTTGCCCGGTAGGAACAGGCGGTACGTGGGCCGGACTGGTTCAATCGGCTCCCGTACATACAACCGTATTGGGGTTTGTTTCATTAAAAATACCTGATGACAAACGGGCCAACGTAGCAAGTCAGATTTATGATTACCATTTCGGGGGATATGGAAAAACGACTCCCGAACTGCTACGTTTCATACAGACGTTTGAACAGCAAAACCCGGACGTATCGCTAGAGCAGGTCTATACGGGTAAGATGTTGTATGGCATTCGTGATCTTGCTTTGAAAGGTTTTTTCAAGAGCGAATCAACCGTAGTGGCTGTACACACCGGCGGGCTACAAGGGAGAAGTAGAGAATTGGATTTTTTATAGGAATTCGCCTTGCTCTTTTAGATTCATTTTTTGCGCGCCCAAAACTACTAACTATCTGCGGAAAGTAGGTCGGATAAGAATGCGGTTTTGAAACCCCAGAAAGAGCGGTAGACAGCGAAGATGAGTCAGCATTCGGGATGCATCTTCGCTGTATATGCTGATCGACTTCCCTTATCGTTCCTTGTAAAGTTGAATCTGTTTCGTTCGTGAACTGATCCCTACTGCCAGGTAGTTAGGGCCAGCCTGCAATACGTGCCTTCCTCTAATAACCAGTCCTTTGAAGCGCTTTAGCCAGGTCTCAACATCGTCAGGTTTGTAATACTTCGTATTGCCGAAGGAACGGACAGATTCCAGCCCAAAAGCCTCTCTAAGGTATTCAAAGGCTACTGGCGTGATATTGTGCTTCAGACAAATGAGGGATTTGCTTAAATAATTAGATGCCGATTGTGTAGTAGCGGCTGGAACGGGCGGACGATTCAGTACGGGTTTGAACTTAGAAATAGCTTCCCGTTCCAGCCGATCCAAATCGTCTTCTTCACAGGGAAAGGAACTGAATCGGACGAAATTTTTGCCAGCAAGCTTGTGATTTAGAAGCTGCGAATAAAGACTCAATGTCTTTCCTACATAGATAACTTCATCGTTGGCATCAATCAAATAATAGATGCAGGGTTGGGTCTGAAATTGCTTCGAATTATCGAGAATCTGGCCTAAATCAAGATGTTTCTGGGTCATTTTCTGTTCGTTTTTCATGGAATAAATATACTACCAAAAATACTTATATACAACAAATAATACGTATATTTTTTTAGAATTTTTCTCAGTTTTCTCCGGCCAGAAAATCAAATAAAAAAGGCTGCTATCCGATGAGTAAAGCACTAAGAAATTACTCCCTTTGGGAAAATTTGACGTAGCAACTTTCGGGTAGAATGGTCTAAAAAACAGGAAAGATGACACCGGCGTATGACAAGCCGGACGTATCGGAGCAGGAAGCTGTTGACTAAAAATTATTCTTTAGCTTCTGCGAATGGATAAAAGACGTTACGGCATTCAGGGGAGAAGGGTAACCTCCGCCGGGTTTTTGCCGGGCAGAATATTCCGCTAAATTCGTGACACACTGCATACCTATTCAGCGCCTTATGGAAACGATTTTCACCACAGAACGTATTAGACCGCTATTAGCACAGGTTCGCGACTTTGTACAGGCGGAATTGATACCGCTTGAAGAAGGATTTTCGCACCATAATCTGAAGGCGATCCTTCCGATCCTTGACCAGAAGCGGGATTTGGTCAAAGCGGCTGGTCTGTGGGGATTGGCACTTTCAAAAGAGGAGGGGGGGCACGGCCTGACGCTTTGCGAGTTCGGGCAGATTAGTGAAGTGCTGGCATACGCTCCATTCTTCGGACACTACGTATTTGGCTGCCAGGCGCCAGATATTGGTAATATTGAATTACTCAACAAATTCGCGTCGGCCGATCTGAAAGAGCAATACTTAAAACCCCTGATGGCGGGCGACATTCGGTCGTGCTTTTCGATGACCGAACCTGATTTTGCCGGATCAAATCCAACACGGATGGCTACGGTAGCGGTACGCGATGGCGGTGAATATGTGATCAATGGGCGTAAGTGGTTTACCTCGTCGGCCGATGGCGCTACGTTTGCGGTGGTGATGGCGGTGACGAATCCCGACGCGGCACCGCATCAGCGAGCTAGTATGATCGTTGTGCCGACTGATACGCCGGGCTTCAAACTTGAACGTAACATTCCCGTATTTGGCGAAGCGGGCGAAGGCTGGTTTAGTCACGCCGAAGTGACCTATACAGATTGCCGCGTGCCGGTTTCTAATTTAATCGGTGGCGAAGGCATGGGCTTCAGGCTGGCGCAGGAACGACTCGGGCCAGGACGGGTTCATCACTGCATGCGCTGGATTGGCAACGCCGAAAAAGCATTGGATTTGCTTTGTAGGCGAGCCGCCACGCGCGAAATTGAAGATGGGGTTATGCTGGGCGAGAAGCAGTTTATTCAGGACTTTATTGCCGAAAGCCGCGCCGAGATTGACGCTTCGCGACTCTATGTACTAAACACGGCTCACATGATCGATACGGTTGGTGTGAGCAACGTGCGTGATGCCGTATCGGCCATCAAATTCTACGTAGCGAACGCCTTCCTGCGTGTTCTCGACCGGGCGATTCAGGTGCACGGTGCGCTAGGCGTTACGGATGATACGGTTTTGTCGGCCATGTATCGCCATGAACGGGGTGCCCGCATATGGGATGGCGCGGATGAAGTTCACAAACAGAATCTGGCGATTAATATTCTCAAAAAATACGGTCTCGATATCAAACAGAAAGCGAAGGAGTTACGGCAGTTTCGCCAAATGATGAGTAACCAGATCCTATGAGAAGCGCCCAAACGATTCGAATCGTTTGGGCGCTTGCACTACGTTCAACGTGACTTTTTTTACGTCAAATTCCTACTCACTTTTCGTATTCGACTCAACGGCGCTTTTGGGTAATGTACTTTCGTAGAGCGCATTGAAGATCAACTTATACGTACCGCGCGGCTGACCGCGGAACTGGGGGCTAAAGCCAAACATTACTACGTTGCCTTTGCCTTGCTGTACACGTACAACGGCTGGCTTTCCAGCAATGTATTTATCTTCGTTCAGCGCCCATCCGCTCATGAGTAAATCTTTCTTTGCATAGCTGGCAATAACCTCGACGTTTGGGTTCGGAGCTACTTTGGTTTGCTCGGTTCCACCTTCGCCTTCCCGCGATTGTTTAATTACCTCGAAGGCACGGCTATTTGAGAAGGCAGCGGCTACTTCGGGTTGCATACCATAGGCCAGAGAGTGTTTGGTATCGACAACAGTCCGAATCAGGGAGCCGGGAATGTAAAACTGCTGGCTTGATAACCCTTCCGTAACGTTTTTGACGGGCAGACCAAACAACTCAATCGCAAAATCGCTGGCGCCGTCGAAAGCCACTAACGTACCGCCGTTTGCTACGTATTGCTGAAGGGCCATCGTGCCACCTAATCCCAGTCCACCGACGTAAGTAGTAGGCATGGTGTTTGGTGCATGACCGTTTAGAATCCGTTTCGATTCCTGGTCAGGTATGATGATGGCGCTGTAGGTTGATAAATCTTTTTTGGCAATGTCGGCATCGTGCAACGTATCGACCGGGAAGCTGTATTGCTCCATCAACCAGCGCGTCCAGCCTTCGTCCATGTTAGCCACCCAGGATTTGTAAAGGCCGATTTTGGGAAGCTTCAGCGGTTTACTCGTCCCCGAAGGCTTGCTGGCTACAGCCGTAAAGCTCACTCCCAGTTCTTTCGCCAGTGCCTGAATCCGCGCGTCGGTCGAAGCGCCTTTCTCAATAAGAAAACTACCCGCTTCGGATGGCATGAAAGATACTATTTCTCCGTCTTTTAATAACCGGTTAACAGCCTTAACACTAGCGTTCTGATTTCGTGAAAGCGCATAGCCATACCCAGCTCCCGATGCCACCTGGCCTGCCACAACTGGAGCAAAGCCTTTCAGTAACTCGGTATCTGCCTTGAACGTAGCACTGGTTTTAGCACCCGTTACGCCCATCTGCATAGGCAACGTCCAGCCAGCCAGATCATAAGGCGGAATTGGCGGGCCGCCCGGATACAGACGTTGATTGGGGTGAACCTGTTTTTCCATCAAATCCACTACGTAAGGGCTGAACGCCTGAGCGCCGTAAATGATGTACGAACCGGCCGGATACGTTACGTTATTAGCCTGGAACTGCTGGGTTGCCCGATGGATTTCTACACCGCTCTGACGGAACATATTCACCAGATTGACCGCTTCGCTCTTATCCCACTGCTCGGCCGGAATAATGTAGGCATACGGTCTGCTCTTCCCGGCTGACTCAATCGCATCGCGACCCATTACGTAGATATTGTATAGAAACTCTTCGCGTTTGTCGGCGGCCAGAACCAGCGTAGCCATCGACGCTTCTTCCATGTAGTTAACGGCATCGCGGAAGCGCGACTGACCACCTTTCCACGGATCGGCGTAGAAAATGTCTGTTCCTGTCGTTGAAGCCGTTACGCCTACTCCCACGGTTTTGGGTAACGAATCAGGCGGGTAAAAGCGTGGGGAAGGCGTAGCATGAGCTGTTTCGGTCAGAATGCCGATCTGGTTATGGTAATACGGTACGGTTCGCATGCCACCATTCCACCACATGCTAAACCGCAGTTGCGACACAACCCCTGGCATTTTCTTCATGGCAAACCGGCTGGCCATCGCTGTGCCAACCATGTTTACGCCCGCCGTTACGCCCGGATGAATTTGCGGATTCACCGGATTTGCGAAGGGTGGGATGAAAATACGGGTCCAGGCGGGTGAGGTCTGGTGGTGATTGTAGACGATCTGCGGATACCATTGGTTATAAAGAACTTCCGAAACGGCCTTGGTTTCGGGCATGTTGTTCGTAAACCAGTCGCGGTTGTTATCGTGACCAACGTAGTGATGATACAGCCACGGTGGCTGCGTCGTTTCGAAAGGTGTACCGAGGTTCGCCTTATACCAGTCCGCCACAATATCGAGGCCATCGGGATTCATTTCGACCATCAGCAACGCCACCACCTGATCACGGATTTTTTTCATTTCCGGCGTTTCTTCAGTGGCCATCCGGTATGCCAGTTCAGGCAGCATTTGCGCCGAGGCAACTTCCGATGCGTGCATTCCGGCATCAATCCAGATGATAGCTTTACCGGATGCGGCCAGACTACGAGCCATTTTGTCGTCGATTTTAGCGCGGGAGAGCTGCTCGCTGATACTACGCCATTTATCCAGTTGCTTCATATTGGCTTCACTCGACACCATCATCAGGTACATCGGTTTACCCAGTACCGATTTTCCAATCGTTACCATCTGCACCCGGTTGCTGGCTTTATCGAGACGCTGGTAGTAATCCATCAGCATCTTGTAATTCGCCAGTTTATAATCGGCGCCCGGCTCAAAACCAAAAACGTCGGCAGGTTTTGGTACTTGGGCGATTGCCATTATACCCGCTAGAAAAGCCGCCAGGAGTAGCAAAGTAGTCCGATAAATGGTCATTTTTTGAATAGATAGCTTCATGCGATAAAGAAAGGTTTATTGGGGATTTATTGGAAGAAACTCAATTTATCCATACGTCCGAAATCAATTCGCCATGCCTGCTTCGGCCAGCAACGTGAGCAGAATACGTTGCATGCCTAAAACCCCTTTGTCGTTCAACCACCACTCATTTAGCGAGTGTGCTCCTCCGCCAGTACCACCACTACCGATCGTTACCGCCGGAATCCCTTTGGCAATGGGCGTATTGGCATTCGTAGAACCTACGCTAAGCCGGGGCGTAGCCTGGAGGTATTTCGATACGGCCATCGCCCGTTGTACCAGCGGAACGGTTGGTTCGATACGTCCTGAGGGACGGTCGCCGACAAGCTTAACATCGACCGTCAGATCGGGGCCACGACGTTTCATTGCATTTTCTTCTTTGAGTGCGCGCTGGATGGCTGCCTGCAGTAACTTATCGACACCCGCCAGTTTTTCCTGACTTTCTGACCGCATATCGACTTCCATCCACGATTCGTACGGAATCGCGTTCACCGACGTACCACCGCCAACTACGCTGACACTGTAGGTTGTTTTAACGCCTTCTTTGGTGAATTTGTCGGCTTCCGTCGTGAAGTAATAGATGGCTTTGCCCAGGGCACCGTGTGGATTAACGATACCAAACGCTCCATATGAGTGACCGCCAGGACCCTTATACGTAATGCGATAGCGATGCGAACCTAAGCCTCGGTGTGTAATTCCATCAATACCATGACCATCAACGGCAATGTACGAATCCACTTTAGGGCCACCCTGACGTAGCAGATGCTTAACACCCCGAAGATCACCCAGACCTTCTTCGCCTACCGCACCCACAAACAGTACGTCGGCATCGGTTTCGATTTTCGCTTTTTCCAAACCTTTCAATACGGCCAGCACGGCCGTTAAGCCACGGGTGTCGTCGCCGACGCCGGGCGCGTAGAGCGTATCGCCTTTCGACTTTACTTTTACGTCGGTTCCGGCCGGAAATACCGTATCCAGGTGCGCTTCGACAACGACTGTCTTCTTGCCGGATTTGCCTTTACGTTTGGCGATTACATTGTTGACTTCGTCAATCCAGACCGAATCGGCACCGGCTTCTTTCATCATAGCTGCGTATTTTTTGGAACGCTCGGCTTCTTTGAAAGGCGGGGAGGGAATTTCGGTTAACGTAATGAGGTCCTGCTTCGTCTGGGGCTCCAGCTCGGTGAAGATCTTAAAAGCAGATTGCACGGCTGGTTTTTTGGCTAACGTACTGATTTCGGTTTCGTACCGCTTATCAATCGGAACTACCTTTTTCGATTCTTCATCGTCATCTTCTTCCTGAGCAAACAGACAGGGAGCTGTAGCGACTAGCAGGAGAGACGTAATACACGATAGTTTGAGAAGTTGGTGCATAGGTAAAAAAATGAGATTGAGCGTAGCCTGGCGACTTTGCCTATAAAATAAAAGCCCCTCTCTTTTTAGGGAGAGGGGCCGGTATTAATTAATCTTCGCTTACAACATCACTGCTCTGCGAGCCACTTTTCCCGGTATTGTAAAGCTGGTTAAACAGAAACTTAAATGTTCCCTGCGCCTGCGCCCGGAAAGTGATTTCGGGGCCAAATGCGTAGAATTTACCTGAACCAACGGGTGCCATGAAAGCCGCTACGCCGTCCTGCAGATACGATTGTCCCCAAGCCCAGCCACTACGTAGTGGTTTGTTCGTATCGAACCAGGCAAGTGGGGTTACCATGCCTTTGGCGATGGCTTCGGGAGCCAGTTTGAAGACCGGGCTTGCGTCGAAATAAACATCTGTTTGCTGACCAAGACCCCACGTAGCATGTTGAGTTGAATCGAGTGTTACACGTAGTACGCTACCAGGAATGTAGTATTTTTCGCCTGGAAGCGGCCTTTCTACCCCCGTAGTCGTCATTTCGGTCAGTGCATTTTTTACTGGTAGGCCCAGGTGATACGCCAGATTCGTACTGGTTCCGATCGTTACAACCGTGCCACCTGCTTCCAGGAAGTTTTTCAGTTGAGGAATCGACTTGGAAGCTGTGATCTTGCCCAGACGAGCTTTGTATTCAGCTGGTGTATTTTCTTCTTTCGGCTCGCGTTCCATAGCGCTGAAAATATCCTCTTCTTTGCCTCCAACCGCTGGAATTGCGCGAGTGACGAACACAATCACGTCATATTTTTTCCGTAAATCACCGGCGTCAATGTCGCCTGGATAAATCACCTTCATCGGGAAATGATACTGTTCCATCAGCCAGCGTACCCAACCCGATGGCATCGAACCGCCATACGTATCCCACAGCGCAATTTTCATCGGCGATACTTTAATCATGGATGCAGTAGGCTTTTTCGAAAGACCCGTTACTTCCAGACCCAAATCTTTTGCGGATTTGTCGAGCAGCGATTTTGCTTTTGCCGAAGCGGGAACGAAGAAAGAACCAGCTTCTACCGTCGATTTACCACCTGTTCCGTTTGGCAGACGGAATACGTCAACGCCTGATGCTAATAAATCGTTAACGGCGATAAACGAATTATTGGCTTTGGCGCTCAATACGTAGCCAGCGCTTGGAGCCCCATTGATATGACCTTCGGGAGATTGAAGTTCGCCGTACGGAAGCTTCTTGAATGGCCCATCGAAACTGTCCAGAATACGGTCAAATTTTACGTTCATCAGGTAAGCCAGTGTCCAGCCAGCAGCATCGTAAGGACGTACTGGTGGGCCACCCGGATACTGGAAATCGTTCGGGTGATCCTGTGGCTCAAACATATCCAGTACGTGCGGACGGAACGCCTGATCGGTTTTCACTACGTAGGAACCCGCCGGATACTTTTTGCCCGCAACCGTGAAGTCGGCTGTAGCCTGCTGAATCTGAATGCCCGTCCGAACCAGCGCATTGATAAACTTAGCCGCCGTTGCAAAGTCGGGTTGATTCGTTGGGATGATAAATCCGCGCGGATCACGTAGTGCCGGCGCTTTCATGATCGTGTCGTAGTATTTGGCTGGTATACCACCGCCCCGAGGAACAAAACCGTACTGCGCCAGAGCCGCATTCGTAGGTACAGCAGGCTTTTTCGGATCGGTCTGGAAGGCGTGCGTAATAGCGTCGATCTTTTTCGGCGATAGACCCCAGGTGTCTTTGCTGCCCCGTTCGATGGAGTTTTTACCCATCCGGTAAATATTATACAGGACCTCATCGCGGTAACGGGCAGCATAGCCCATAACGGCGTAGTTGAGCGATACCGAATAATCAATTGACTGCTTGAAATGCCACTTTTGGGGAAGCACCGGAAAAGGCGTGTTGCCGTTCGGAATCAAATATTTTGCTACAACGGGAATATCTTCGGGCGTTGGGCCTCCGATGATTTCCGTCAGTAGACCGATCATGTTGTGGAAGTGCGTTGTGGTACGTAGTCCGCCATTATACCAGGTCGAGAAAACCGACCCGCCTAAACGGGTAAAGCCTGGTTTATTCTCTGAGTTCAGCCGGTTGATCATGGCCGCGCCCAGCGCGTCGATACCCGTAACCATCAGTGGATCGAATACGTAGTTGAACGGATCGCGGTAAGGAGGCCCCGCCAGTACCGATCCTGCCGGACCACGCTGGTGGTGATTATACATGATTTGCGGAATCCACTCGACAAACAACTGACGGCCGATGTTTTGCGTCTCTTTCATGTTCATGATGAAGAAATCGCGGTTATTGTCGTGCCCGATGTATTTCTGATACAGCCGTGGCAGATTGTCCAACACACGCTTCTCCGCTTTAGGCTCACGCATATACCAGTTCGTCACCAGTTCCTGTCCGTCGGGGTTGGCGTGCGTCATGAGTAAGATATCCTGATCCAGAATGCGCATCGTTTCAGGGTCTTTGCGGCTTACCAACTGCCAGATCGTTTCAATCAACTGGTGGGTGCCAACGGTTTCGGTAGCGTGCAGACCGCCATCAATCCAGACAATCGCTTTGCCTTCGTTGGCCAGAGCATGAGCCTGTTCGTCGGTGAGGTTTTCCGCACGGGCGAGCTTCTGGGAAATCTCTTTGTACCGATCTAATTTTTTCAGGTTTTCGGGCGACGAAATAATCAGCATCAACTGATGACGACCTTCTTCAGTCATGCCAATGTCGACCAGCTTGACCCGGTCGGAGGCAGCGGCAATTTTTCGGAAATAGGCTTCGGTCTGCGTATACGTAGCAAGTAGATAGTCATCACCGATATTGAACCCGAAATGCTCCTTGGGCGAGGGGATCGACTGAGCAAGGGCAGTGCTTAGTCCAATCGCCAGCATAACGAGGAGTGAATAAGGAGAATAGCGCATTGTTGAAATTTAGTTGAGGTTTGTTTTTACGATTGATTTGTTAAGTTTCTGTTCGGTGGAAAATGGGGTTTATTTTTTTCGGAAACGAACGCCGACCCGGCAATCGCCGACTTCGCCACGCGCTTCGTCGCAGACGTTTTCCTGAAAACCTTCAATACGTCGGCCATCTTTCAGGTTAAGGATAAATTTAAACAGAAAGTAATCATTCTGAACGACTTTGGTAAGATCAGCCCCCGTGAAGGTTGCCATCTGTGCGGCTGTTACCGTGAATACTTTCGGAAATTCCGTGACGGTTGCATACAACTTGTCGGACGCGCCAACCCGGCTCGGCAACGGAAACTGCGTAACACTCGGATAAATTCCGCCTGGTTGAGAGAGCACAATCGGGTAGGCCGGATTACCCGAAGCGGGTGCTTTCACAAAACCCAGATACACATCAATAGACTGCACTTCGGCTTTTCCGAAGCCTTCCCAGGTTAGTGTGTACTCAAATTCCTGACTGCCTAAGTTGGCAGCTCCCAGATCAAAAAACGACGTATTGGCCGTAGTTACTGTAGGCAGCGCTGATTTGGACGTATTAACTGCTACCAGCGGAACCGCAGTATACGTCCAGTTTTCCCAAACGTAATTCTCCGTTTTGCAGGCGTCGAGTGCAATCAGCAGCAGGAGAGAGAAATATAAGGTGATTTTTTTCATGACTTTTTCGAAGCTATAAACTATTCTCTAGCTGGTTTACCTACCCCTAAATCCCCTGAAGGGGACTTTATTCGAGAGCGAGCTAAGTCCCCTTCAGGGGATTTAGGGGTAGAAACACGCTCATTTATCCCAGAAAACAGGCGTCGTTTGTTGCGCTGTTTGTAATTGATCGGCCTTGTTCGATACGCTGCCATTCGTTGCCAGTTCCGTTACAGAATAAGCCAGACGTAGTGGGAAGGTATTTAGCGGAGCGATGGGCGCTGCCAGTGTGGGCAGACCTGTCCGGCGGTAGTCATTGTAGGATTCGATACCGTTACCGAACTGAGCTATGTATTTCTGCGTCATCACGGCATTCAGTTTACCCGCTGCATCGGCGGCATCGTATTGAGCGGCTCGGTTGGCTACAAAAGCAGTTACCGTAGCAGTTGCCAGCGTTGGTGCTGAATTGCCTGAACTTGTCGAAATGGTATTAACGCTGTTCAAATGAGCAGTAATGCCATCCTGAAATAATTGTTTAGCGTCGCCATCTGTGCCTAACGTCAGTGCAGCTTCGGCCAAAATGAATTTGACCATGGCGTTCGTGATGAACGGAAAGACGCCAGCCCCTGAACCATCGGTATTTGTTACCACTTTAGGCGTCGACGTAGCACCCGAGTTGGTGATGAATACGTTCGCAGCGGTCAGGTTATTAATCGGACTGTTGTCGTATAAACCACCGGCCGGATAAACACCGAACGTGGCTTTCAGGGCGTTATCGTTTGGCGCGGCCGTAGCATCACCAGTATAACGGCCAAAGTAGCCATTGCCGGTGGGAGTAAAGCCAACCGTATAATTGGAGGTTTGACGATAGAAAAAGTACCGCATTCGGGGATCGTCGGTGCTGAACAGTCGCTCAATGAAGTTCTGACTCATGTAGTAGCTTTTGCTGGCCTGATATTCGGTACGATGCCAGGGATGGCGGTTTGCAGGAGTTTCTGTCGTGCCGAAGCGAAACGCAAAATCCTGCGCATTGGTCGTAATAACAGGCGCATTACTGCTCAGCAGAGCCGCGATACCGGCTTTCGCTTTGTCGGGCTGAACAAGCCGGATCTGATTGAATAATTTCAGCTTTAGCGAATTTCCCATCCGAATCCAGGCGGCCTTGTCGCCTTTGTAAATAATGTCGGCGGTGGTGGGTTGGATGGCGAAATTGCCCTTGTTGGCATCAGCAATACCTTCATCAATGAGCGTAAACAGTTTATCGTAAATCGTAGCTCCACTTTCAAAAGCCGGGTCGGCAACAGTCAGACCTTTTGACGCATCGGCGTAGGGAATATCGCCCCAAAGGTCGACCATCAGGCTGTAGATATAGGCTTTCTGAAGTTTAGCAATCGCTACGTAATCCCACCGCTGGAGACGCGTTCCTTCCCGGATAATAATCTCGATATCGTTAAGTACCTGCGTGTACAATGCATTCCAGGATTGCTGATAATCGGTGCCATCCTGAAAATTACGGCTGGTATTGCTCGTGTACAGTTGTTGTACCAGAATAGAAGCACCCTGGTTCACATCCCGCAGGCTACCCGTCATTGATACCTGCGTAGCTGGCAGCAACAATTCCAATACGGGCGTAGTCGGGTTGTTTGGATCGTTATTAATATCAACGAAGTCCTTGCAGGCTCCTGCCATAAAGAGCAGGCCCAGCATGGAAGCCGTTCGTATGGATTTTATGAATTGCATAATATTGGAAGAGAGTTAGTAGTTGTATTCTGGAAAGTACGGGCTAAGGCTCGTGGATACGTTTCCTGCGAATACGATCAGTTAAAAACTAAACCGAAGATTAACGCCTAACCGACGTGTGGTTGGAATACCGATAAAATCGAAACCCTGCGAATTACCCGCGCCCAAGGAACTGACTTCTGGATCGAAATTCAGGTATTTGGGGAAGTTCGGCGCCAGATACCAAAGATTACGACCGCTTACAGACAGGTAAGCTGACCCAAACGGCGTTTTCTTCAGCCAGTTTTTTGGAAACTGATACCCCAGCGATACTTCGCGGAGCCGGAAAACCGTCGCATCGAATACGTTTACTTCAGCAGCGCCACCTGGCCCGAAACCACCTGTAAAATAGTAGTCGGCCACACCAACACCAATGTTGTTCGGGATTTTCCGGCCTTCACCATTGAGCAGCGGTTTTAACGTATTGACGTCGCCCAGAACGCCCGGCCCGATAATGATGGCTTCCCGTTCTTCGGTATCTCTCGTTACGCCCCGGCTCAGCAGTTCGTAAGCCGTAAAGGAATACATATCTCCGCCCTGCTTCCAGTCGAACAAAGCACTTAACGTAATGCCTTTGTAAGAGAACGTATTGGTAATACCCCAGATGAAATCAGGGTTTGGGTTACCAATAGGACTCACTTTTCCGCTCAGGATAGGTTTGCCCGTGTTGGGGTTAACCAGAATATTTCCTTCGTCATCTTTAGCGTAAGTAGACCCACGAATCTGCCCGTACGGTTGGCCAGCGATGTGTACACTGCCTAAGTCTGAAAAACCACCGTAAGGAAGCTCTTTCAAATTACCAATGTCAAGTACGATGTTGCGGTTGAGCGTAAAGGCCGATGAAATATTCCAGGTGAATCCATTCGCGAGTTTTACGGGCGTAGCGTTCAGGCCAATCTCAACGCCTTCATTAGACGATTTTCCCAGGTTAATTACTTTCTGGGTGTAACCTGTCGACGGTGCGGCATTAACGGTGAAAATCTGCGACGTACTGATCTTTTTGTAATAGGTAATGTCTAACCCGATGCGGTTATTGAAAAACTGTAGCTCGGTTCCCAACTCAAGTTCCGTAATAAATTCGGGTTTCAATTCTGAATTGGCCAGCAGATCTGACTCAGTTAGGGTGCTCTGCCCGTTGAAAGGTGATGCAATACTGCCCGTTGTTGTACCTGCGCCTAACACAGGGTTAGCGATGTAAACCGTTTGGGTTTGGTACGGCGTAGCTTCGTTACCAACCCGCGTATAACCCGCCCTGAATTTACCGAATGACAATACGTTCTTCGGTAAGTTAAAGGCTTCTGTAAAAATCAGCGATGCGCTGGCTCCACCGTATAAATAACTCCGGTTACTGGCAGGCAGAGTAGACGATACATCGTTACGGGCTACTACGTTCAGGAAGGCGTAGTTTTTATAATCCAGCGAAATATCGGTGAAGAAAGCAAAATACCGTTGTTTGAAATTATTCCGGTTGTTGGGCAACACCCGCGGGATTGTTACGCTGGTGTTGTTCAGTGAATTAATTCCCCGGAAGATGATTCCGTCGCCAAACACAACCTGGCGTTCGGTGAGCCGCTGGTTGACGTTGTTTCCCAGAATAGCTTTTAACCCAAAATTTTTGCCCAGATCTTTCGTGGCCGTCAACAGTAACGTATTGTCTAGCTCCTGCCGATAAATATTATCGGTGGTGATGTTGCCATTCGGAAAATAATCGCCCCCCTTACCGTTTACTACAACACGCCGATCAGTGTAGGCGTTGAAGCCAACCGTGTTCTGAACATTCAGCCAGGGCAGCGGATCGAAACCGAGTACTACGTTGCCGTAATAGCGGTCAACTTTGCTGGTGGTGGGGCTGTTTGCAACCGACCAATATGGATTGTCGGTACCCACCCGGTCATACACGTTATTTCCATTCAGTGGATTCGTATTCGGAAAACCCGTTAAATCGAAGCTGGTCGGTACAAACATCAGAATGTCGAGTATAGACGAACCACTTCCGTTAGCCGCGGTCAATTGGGGCGATACCTGGCTGGTATTTACGTAATTGAGGGCGCCACTTACGTAAAATTTATTGTCTAACTGCATGTTACCGCCAATATTGACACCCGTCCGACTAATCGTATTTTCGGGAACTACGCCATTGTTACTCGTGCGTGATAAGCCAACCGTAAGGCTTCCTTTTTCGCCACCCGTCGATACAGATAGCGCGTTCTCGAAGACGTTACCTGTGCGGAAGAAATTTTTGGCGTTGTATTGCGCATAAGACTGGTACGGCACCTGAATCGGCGTTATGCCATCTGCCTGATAAAACTGCGGGAACACAGAGGCTGGATAGCGGTTGTTAGTCGTCAGTGGGTGCGGAATGGTCGACCGGGTAGGAATCAGACTGGTTATACCCGGATACGGCGGTCCCCAGGAACCAAATACGCCACTCCGATAATCGAAATTGGTCCCCTGACCGTACTTGGTCTGGTATTCGGGGAGGCCGGCTACGGTTTCAGTTGCATAACCCATATTATAGGTAATCTCCAGCCCCTTCCGGCTTTGGCTTTTACCCGCTTTCGTGGTCACAATGATAGCGCCATTGGCAGCCCGCGAACCGTAGAGTGCGGCAGCAGCAGCACCTTTCAATACGGTCATTGTCAGAATATTATTTGGATCTAAGTCAAATGCGCGATTGGTAATAGTTGAGCCACCAACCGTACCATCTGTGCTGCCAAAGCTGGAATTGTCGAATGGTACACCATCGACCACAAACAGAGGCTGGTTATTATTTCCCAGCGAGGAATTTCCCCGAATCGTGATGTTCGTTGCGCCACCGGCTGCCCCACCCGATCCCTGAATATTTACCCCGGCCACTTTTCCAGTCAAGGCCCGAAGTGGATCTGGTTCCGAGCGTTGCGCCAATTTTGTTGCATCTAACGTACTGACGGAATAGCCCAGCGCATTCTTGTCGCGAACGATCCCGGCTGCGGTTACCACAACCTCACTAAGTTGCTTGGTATCGGCAACTAACGTAACGTCGATAACCTGCTGCGTACCAACCACAATTTCCTGCGATTGAAATCCGACCGCTGAGAAAACAAGTGTGGTTTTCGAATTCGGAACGTTCAGTTGATACGTTCCCTGTGCGTCGCTAACTGTTCCTAACGTACCTCCTTTCACCGTTACGGTTGTACCTGGCAGTGGCTCTTTGCTAGCGTCACTTATTTTGCCCCGAACAGTACGTTGTTGAGCGAATG
>NZ_JBMDWV010000024.1:0-17755 GCF_048594605.1 Spirosoma sp. | reverse complement strand
GGCTACGCTCAAACAAAATCCTGGTTACTAACTACTAACTTTGCTCTTACATAAAAAGGCCCGTTGACGAATCACTGTCAACGGGCCTTTTTTTTAACACAAAATTTACCAGTGATACAGATTAGAATAGGCCGGGTGGTTGTACTTCCTGCCCCACACGGCAACCCTGACCTACTTTTTACCTATTCAATCACCGTATAATTCTACTTCCTTATAAACTTTTAATCAACCGTAAATAAATTCACCAAACAAGAATACACTGTTTACTTATCTCCTTTTATTTTGGGCTTTCCTGAGGGATAGAGAAGCTGCAGAAAAGAATATAAAATCTACAGACTTCCCAGTATTATTGTGAGTACGTGTGCAACTTGTAGTACCTTTTTAGTTTCATTATAATATGTTTTAATCTGTATAAACCAACAATTTATGACTGCTTTACTACCAGATTCTGTACGGAACGGGTATCGTCTGTGGGGCCGGTTTTGCCTGCTGTTCCTAATGAGTCATTTTAGTTATGCCCAGACAATTATTACCGGTACTGTAAAAGATGCGGCCAATGGCGACGTACTGGCAGGCACGACTGTTCAGGCGAAAGGCACGAATGTAGGGGCTACCTGCGATGCACAGGGAAAATATCAGTTGAATGTACCGTCTGGCTCAAAAACACTCGTCTTTTCTTTTATTGGCTATCAGCCGCTGGAAGTCGCTATCGGCAACCGGAGCGTAGTGGATGTGCAGCTAACCGCCACCGACAATGCACTGAGCGAAGTGGTCGTGGTCGGTTATGGGGTTCAGAACAAACGCGACATTACAACAGCTATTGGTTCCGTAAAAGCGAAGGATCTGGCCAATCAGCCTGTTGCCAGTTTCGATCAGGCGCTGGCCGCGAAAATTGCTGGGGTTCAGGTCACGCAGACATCGGGCGCTCCGGGAGCGGGTCTTTCGATTCGGGTGCGTGGTACGGGGTCAATCAGCGCTGGTAACGATCCGCTCTACGTTATCGATGGCATTCCGCTCTCGCGCGATACCAAATATGCGACGGGCAGCACAAATAACCAGTTTCCTGACAATCCGATCAACGTAATGAGCACGATCAATACTGACGATATCGAAAGTATTGAAGTACTGAAAGATGCATCAGCCGCTGCAATCTACGGTTCTCGTGGTTCCAACGGCGTAGTGTTGATTACGACCAAACGCGGTAAAGAAGGGAAAACCGTTGTCAGTCTGGATTCATACGTAGGTGTGCAGAACGTATCGAAAAAAATCGATATGGTGAACGCTTATGAATACGCTCAGCTTAGCTATGAAGCGAAAAACAACGCTTATATCGACCGGAATCCCACCGGCAAACCAACCGATTCGAACGATATACGTAACAAAGGTGTAGGTGCGCCAAGTACATTAATCCAGCCGGAAATTCTGCCTTATCTAACAGGGCAATCTGGTTTGACAAATACCGACTGGCAGGATGCTATTTTTCAGTCGGCTCCGATCCAGAACCATACACTCTCGATTTCAGGCGGCAAAGACAACGTAAAGTTTTACGTATCTGGCAATTTTCTGAATCAGAGGGGGGTGGTGATTAATTCAGGTTTTAAACGCTACGGTGCCCGGGCTAATGTAGAGGTCAAAAGTGGTCGGTTAACGGCGGGGATTAACCTCAATCCAACGTATTCCTATCATGATCTGGTAAAAGCCGAAGGGCCGTATCTGGGTGAAGGTATAGTTGGTCTGGCTCTCCAAATGCCGCCGATTTTCCCGGTTTACAACACCGACGGCTCGTACAACTGGCAGGGGAACGCCTGGGGTTACGGTGCTACGTCGATTCTGAATCCGGTGGCTATTGCGAATCAGGTAAGCGATAAAATGAGCCAGATTCGGTTGCTGGGCAATGCGTACGCGCAATACGAAATCATCAAAGGCTTGTCGTATCGGCTTAGCGTAGGAACAGACATCAACAGCTTCCAGCGCGATTATTACCGGCCTTCAACGCTCGAAATTCGGGATCGGAAAGGGGCTTCGGTACCAACTGGTTTCTCGCGGGCGCAAAATTTTGTGGACTGGCTCGTCGAAAACACCCTGAATTATAACCGTTCAATTGGCCAGCATAACTTTTCGGCTCTGGCTGGGTTTTCATCCCAGAAAGATCGCCGGACGGCCAGCGAATTAACCGCTACAAACTTCCCCAACGACCTGGTTTATACACTCAACGCCGGTCAGGTTTCGTCGGGTTTATCCGACATTCAGGAATGGTCGCTACTGTCGTACCTGGGTCGCGTTCAGTATGATTACGGCGGAAAATACCTCGTGTCGGCGGCAATACGTGCCGATGGTTCCTCGCGTTTCGGGCGCGACAATCGCTGGGGTTATTTCCCGTCTGTTTCAGCGGGCTGGAATATCTCGCAGGAAAATTTCATGAAATCGGCAAACTGGCTCAGTGATCTGAAACTCCGTGCCAGCTATGGCCTGACGGGGAATTTCCAGATTCCTAATTACGGATCGGTCAGCCTGCTCAGTTACCAGAACTACATTCTCGGCCCCGAAACCATTGTAAGTGGCTTGGCCCCAACCAATTCGGCTAACGATAAACTTAAATGGGAAAAAACCGCTATGCTCGACGTTGGTTTCGACGTAGCGTTTTTGCGGAACCGTCTGAATTTCACCTTTGATTATTACAACGCCAATACGTCGGACCTGCTGCTGAACGTACCAGTGCCGCGCGCGTCGGGCTTTAGCACGGAGTTGCAGAATATTGGTAAAGTAAACAATCAGGGCTTCGAGTTCACCCTTGGAACCCGCCAGACATTCGGTCGACTGAACTGGGATGCCAGCGCCAACATTGCGACAAACCGGAATAAAGTACTGGCGCTCGGGCCCTCCGGCGATCCGATCATCGTAGCGGGTGGTGTGGCTGGTGCTCAGTTCATTACGCAGATTGGCCGCCCGATTGGAGAGTATTATACCATGATCTACGACGGTGTATTCAAGAATCAGGCTGAAGTGGATGCGTACCCACACACATCGACCACAAGACCCGGCGACTTCAGATTCATCGACAGAAACGGCGATGGCAAAATTGACTTCAGCAGTGACCGGGCCGTTACGGGTAGTTATTTCCCGAAATATACGTTCGGCTTTACCAACAATTTTGCCTATCGTGGTTTCGACTTCAGCTTTGCCATCCAGGGCGTACAGGGGCACAAAATAATGAACCTGATTCGCCGGTATATTTATAATCTGGAAGGGAACGGCAATCTGTTCAAAGGCGCTCTGGATCGTTGGCAGTCGGCTGAAAATCCGGGTAGCGGCCTGGTAAATCGCGCCAATCGTCTGGCTTCCGGCTCGAACGGTGAAATCTCAACCTGGCATATTGAAGATGGTTCCTACGTGCGGATACGTACCATTACGCTGGGTTACGCGCTTCCTGCTACGTTGCTGCAAAAACTGCGCCTGAGCCGCGCCCGCCTTTACGCTACGGTGCAAAATCCGTTCACCTTTACGAAATATCTCGGCTTTAATCCAGAAGTCAACAGTCGTCCAGACAGCGCCCTTTCGTCGGGTGAAGATTATGGTACGTATCCCCTACCCCGCACTACGTCTGTTGGTCTTAACCTTTCGTTTTAAACCGCTATGAAAAAACTTATTTTATCCGTTGCTATTCTCATCAGCCTGTCGGCTTGCCAGAAAAATTTTCTGGAGCTAAGACCACAGTCGCAGGCCAACGTCGACAATTTTTATAAAACCGCTAACGACTTCGGCAATGCGGTCAATGGAGCCTACGACGCGCTCCAGATGCCCAATCAATACGGTGGCGACTACAACACGCTGATGGAGGCACGTAGTGACAATGTGCTCGATAACGATCCATCGTCCAGCGCTGGGCTTCGTTACAACATCGACCGATTTATTGAACCCACCACCAACACGGTGCTACGTGATACGTGGGGCAGTCTCTACACAGGTATTAACCGCTGCAACCTGATTCTGGATAAAATTGATGCCGTAACGATGGACGCTACGTTGAAAGCGCGTTACAAAGGCGAAGCGCAGTTTATTCGGGCGTTGTCGTATTTTAATCTGGTACGTCTCTGGGGCAAAGTTCCGCTCGTGCTGACCGCCAGTTCGACAACCGAAGCGCGTTCCTACAAACGGAACGAGATTACCGAAATTTATGCCGCCATCGAAAAAGACCTGACCGATGCAGCCGCCGGTTTACCGGTCAGCTACACCGGCAACGACATCGGACGTGCTACGTCTGGGGCCGCTAAGGGCTTATTAGGCAAGGTGTACGTAACGGAAAAGAAATACGATCTGGCCGTTGCGACACTACGGGATCTGGTCAACGGAACAACGTATCAACTGCTGCCCGAAATCGCTAACGTATTTGCGGTGAACAATAAGAACAACGCCGAACTGCTGTTTGCTGTCAAATTCAAAAAAGGCGGTACGCTCGGCGAAGGTCACGGATCATGGTACGGTACGAGCATTGGCGATAACATCGAACCGTCGCTACGGGCTGCTTATCCGGCTGGTGATAAGCGACTCCCGCTGACCGTTCAGGTGCCCGTTCCAAGTAGCATCAATGCGGTTCCACGAAAGTTTTATGACGAATTATCATCAACCAACGATGTAGGAAATGATTTTCCGGTGCTACGTTTCGCGGATGTATTACTGCTGTATGCTGAAGCGCTGAATCAGGTTGGTTATCAGGCCGATGGCGACGCCTTTAAAGCGCTGAATCGAGTACGGACGCGGGCGGGCGTGGCGAATTACACCAGCGCGCAACTGGCCACGAAAGAAGCGTTCCAGACGGCGGTTATTAATGAGCGTCGACTGGAACTGGCATTGGAAAACGACCGCTGGTTCGATCTGGTACGTACTGGCACGGCTGTGGATGCCATCAAAGTAACGGGCATCACGATGCCTGCTAACCGGACAGTTTATCCTATTCCGCAATCAGAAATTGACGTGTATAACAACAAGACCAATTTCCCACAAAATGAAGGATATTAGTTTGTAACACAGGTTTCTGAGCGCATTTCTATTTCAGAGGGTAATGAGTAAGTATAGCTTGCTCATTACCCTCTTTTGTTTGCAAACCATTACGCTCATGAACGATACATCGGCTTCAACTACTCGTCGGACTTTTCTGAAAAAGGCTGCTACGTTATCAGCGTTTTATATTGTTCCACGTCACGTGCTGGGCCGTGGTTATCTGGCTCCCAGCGACCAGATTACGGTCGGTTTTATCGGTCTGGGCAAACAGGCGGGTGGGCTTCGTAATCAGTTTCTGAAAAACGAAGCCCGTGTTGTGGCGGCCTGCGATGTCGATCAGCCTAAAGTTGTAGCGTTCAGCGAAGCCGTGAATAAATACTACGCAGATAAAAACGAGCAGGAGTCTTATAAAGGTTTTCAGCAATATGACGATTACCGGAAACTGCTGGCGAATAAGGACATTGATGCCGTAGTGATTGCTACGCCTGATCACTGGCACAGCGCCATTGCCATAGCAGCCGCTAAAGCCGGAAAAGATATATACTGTGAGAAACCCTTGTCGCTGACCATCAAAGAAGGGCGTGATATGGTGAATGCGACCCGAAAGTATAAGCGCGTTTTCCAGACAGGCAACATGCAACGCTCCTGGAAGGAATTTCGGCAGGCAGTTGAGTTGGTACGTAACGGCTACATCGGTCAAATCAAAACCATAAACGTCAACGTTGGCGGACCTCCGCGCGACTTTGACTTGAAAGAGGAACCCATACCTGCTGGCCTGAACTGGGATGCGTGGCTTGGCCCCAATACGATTGCCCGACCCTACAATAACGTACTGAATCCAGTGCTGGGCGCTTCATTTTGGGGGCAATGGCGCGACATTCGTGATTTTGGAGGAGGAGGAATGACCGACTGGGGCGCTCATATGTTTGATATTGCGCAGTGGGGGCTGGATATGGATAACTCCGGCCCAACTGAGCTGATGCCGGGAAAGGACGGAAAAGGATTGATATATACGTATGCTAATGGTGTACAGATGCACCATAATCCCGTTGAAGGCAAACAGTTTTGTCAGTTTATCGGTACAGAAGGCGAAATCAAGGTGGCTCGTGGCGAACTCACTACGCCTGCAAAGCTGAAAGACCAGATTATCGGCGAACATGAAAAACATGTGTATTTCAGCGACAATCACTACAAGAATTTTCTGGACGCTATCAGAAGTCGCAAGCCACCTATCTGCGACGTAGAGGTCGGCCATCGTACTGCATCCGTGTGCACATTGGGTAATATCGCCTATCAACTCGGTCGTCCGCTACGTTGGAATCCGGTTGCGGAGAAATTTGACGGAGATCCAGAAGCCAACAAGCTGCTAAGTCGTCCGATGCGCACGAAGTGGACGACTTAAAAATCCATATCTTTGCGGGCTGTTAACTCAATAAGCCCATGACGCTGTCCATACACAACCTCGATGAACTCGATAACGTAGCCCATCGGTTGCTGGCGGAAGGCAGAAATCAATCCGTATGGTTATTTGAGGGCGAGATGGGCGCAGGAAAAACGACGCTCATCAAATCCATTTGCCGAGCCTTGGGGGTTATCAGTACAGTACAAAGCCCAACGTTTTCAATCGTCAATGAATACACTACGCACGAAGGGCATTCGGTGTATCATTTCGATTGCTACCGACTTCGTAATGAGGCCGAGGCATTGGATATTGGCATTGAAGAATATTTCGACTCGGGCGATTACTGTTTTATTGAATGGCCGGAACGGATCACATCCCTGTGGCCCGTTACGTATTATCAAGTTTATCTATCGGTCGAACCAAACGGACGCCGAACAGTTGAAACTAGACTAGTTTCATAGTTTACAGCCTTTCGTCAGTAAACTGTAAACAGAAAAAACAGAAAAAGTGACTGGATTTGAGCAATTGGCCAAACAGACGGCCCTATATCCGAAAGAAGCCCCACTGGCTTTGAAAAGTGGCCAGAATAGCCTGCTTATCGGTTTACCAAAAGAAGTTTCGCTTCAGGAAAATCGTATTGCACTTACACCTGAAGCGGTAGCTATTCTAGTACGTAACGGACACAATGTAACAGTTGAAAAGGGCGCGGGCGAGAAAGCCAAGTTTACGGATACGGAATACAGTGAAGCCGGTGCTCAGATAGCAAAATCGCCTAAGGAAGTCTATGAAGCGAACCTGATCCTCAAAATCGAACCCCTCGTGGAGGATGAGTTTGACTACGTTAAATCAGGCAGTACAGTCATCTCGGCGTTGAATCTACCTTCTCACGATCGGGCTTATTTTGAGAAAATCAATAATAAGAACCTGACCATGTTCGGGTACGAATACATTGAGGATCAGTCGGGCGGGTTACCCATAATCCGCTCGATGAGTGAGATTGCCGGAAGCGCCGTCATGCTTATTGCAGCCGAATACCTGAGCAATGCAGATAATGGTCGAGGAATCATTCTTGGTGGCATTACGGGAGTCCCGCCAACAAAGATTGTGATGCTCGGCGCTGGTACGGTTAATGAATACGCCATTCGGGCCGCGCTCGGTATGGGAGCCGACGTCAAAGTTTTCGACAGGCATCTTTACAAGTTACAACGGCTTAAATATTCTGTTGGTCAGAATATTTATACATCCATCATCGACTCCGACACGATGGCGGAAGCCATTCAGCGGGCTGATCTGGTTATTGGCGCTATGCGTGCAGAAGATGGACCCAGCCCTATTGTGGTTACCGAAGAAATGGTTGGCCGAATGAAACCCGATTCGGTTATTATCGACGTAGCGATAGATCAGGGCGGCAATTTTGAAACCTCACGTATGACAACCCACAAGAACCCCAGTTACAAACACATGGGTGTCATTCATTACTGTGTCCCCAATATTGCCGCTCGCGTAGCGTATACGGCCAGTATGGCCTTGAGCAATATTTTCTTACCGTTTTTGCTCGAAACAGGTACAAACGGCGGCATCGAGCAGATGATGTATGCGAACCGTTGGTTTATGAAAGGTGTTTACACACATAAGGGAACGCTCACCAATGCCTACATTGCCCGGAAGTTCAATATGCGATTCAAGGACCTTGATTTGTTACTGGCCGCCCGATTCTAAGTTAAAAAGTTCACTGTCTACAGTTCACAGTTGGCTAACGCAGCAATAACTCTGAACTGTAGACAGTGAACAGAGAACGTCTACCATGATTAACCACAGCAACGAAAATACGTTACTCGACGACGCCAATTCCTATGATGTGAATAAGGAATTAATGGGTGCCATCTCGTCGGATTTTGTTAAAGTAGCCGACCAGCTCAGAGAAGCCTCCTACCAGATTCGAAAACGGGGGTTCTCCGAGTATCCAATCTTTGTAGCCTCACGCCGGGACGTACCGATGGGTCAGTTGCTCATTGGCACCAACGAGTTAGAAAACCAATGGAATTACAAGGCATCGTTTCTGGATGAGTTTATCCAGCGAACGCTTATTGGCCCGGAATCCGTTGATCTCTGGAAAGAAAATTACAAAAAGCCGGATGAATATTGCTGTCTGTTTGTCGTACACGGCGATTTTGCGGGCTTTGTCTATATCCCTTATCCGGAGGATTAATCAGGCTACTGAAATCGGGTTTAATTTATCATTACAGTACCCTTTTTGAAATAGTTTATGAGAGCCAAATCCATGCGATTTGGCTCTCGTATTTTATGCACATCAATAATACTTTTTTTAGAAATGGCACCTGTACAATAGCGCCTAAAAAAAACGCTTTTTTTCCGTTACTTGTTAAAGAGATGAGCGTCTGAAAATTTAGTTCTAATTGGCCAAAAAGCCCTTACACGGGTTATTTCTTGAGCATTAGAACATTTTTTCGTATATTAAGCCAATCTTACCAAAAGGGCTAGGAAAACACAATTATTTTTTGTATTTTTACAATCTATAATGTGTTATTCAACACGCCTTTTCCTGATCCCTGAACAACAAATTTCTGACATTCTTCCATTCTGATATGACCAACGAATTAATTGAAGCAGATGCTCCCGTTGAGACCGCACCGACCAGTACGTATGGTGCTGATAATATCACCGTTTTAGAGGGTTTGGAGGCCGTTCGCAAACGACCTGCCATGTATATCGGCGATGTTGGTATTCGGGGCCTGCACCACCTGATTTGGGAGGTCGTTGACAACTCTATTGACGAAGCCTTAGCGGGCTATTGCGACAAAATTAGCGTAACGATTAACCCAGATAACTCGATTACTGTACAGGATAATGGCCGTGGAATTCCAACTGGTATCAATACCAAAATGGGTAAGTCGGCTCTTGAGATTGCCATGACCATCCTGCACGCTGGTGGTAAATTTGATAAAGACACGTACAAAGTTTCGGGGGGGCTGCACGGCGTAGGTGTATCCTGCGTAAATGCCCTCTCTACCGACGTTCGTGTAGAAGTTCACCGCGAAGGCAAGATCTTCGAGCAGGAATACAAAATCGGCGTTCCTCAATATGACGTCCGCGTAATTGGTGACGCCAGTGATACGGGCACTATGACCCACTTTAAACCAGACGGAAGCATTTTTACCGAAACGGTTTATAAGTATGACACCGTAGCGGGTCGACTGCGTGAGCTGGCTTACCTGAACAAAGGCATCCACATTTTCCTGAAAGACCTGCGCGAGCTTGATGAAACCGGCGAACCATTACGTCAGGATGACTTCTACTCTGAAGGCGGCCTGATCGAATTTGTGGAGTATCTGGATGAAACGCGCCCTTCGCTGGATGGTATGAAACCCATCTACATGGAGAGCGACAAAGGTTCAACACCTGTACAGGTTGCCCTAGTGTACAACTACGAAGCTGGAGAGAACGTACTGTCGTATGTGAACAACATCAATACACACGAAGGTGGTACCCACGTACAGGGGTTCCGTTCGGCCCTGACCCGCGTGCTGAAAAACTACGCGGATAAGAATCCAGGCGTGCTGCCTAAGAATGCGGGTAAAGTCGTTTTCAGTGGCGAGGATTTCCGTAAAGGGTTGACGGCCGTTGTTTCGGTAAAGGTACAGGAACCCCAATTTGAAGGACAGACCAAAACCAAATTAGGTAATCAGGATGTTGTTAGTGCTGTAAGCCAGGCTATGGCTGATCTGCTCGAAACCTGGCTGGAAGAGAACCCTAAAACAGCCGCTGGTATTGTAAAGAAAGTGCTGGTGTCGGCTCAGGCACGTATCGCTGCCGATCTGGCCTATAAGCGCATCATGACCGAGCGTAAGGACTTTATGGGCGGCATGGGTTTACCCGGTAAACTGGCTGACTGCTCTGATACCGATCCTGAAAAGTGTGAGCTTTATCTGGTTGAGGGCGATTCAGCGGGCGGTACAGCCAAACAAGGCCGTAACCGTGCGTTTCAGGCTATTTTGCCATTACGTGGTAAGATTCTGAACGTAGAGAAAGCGATGGAGCATAAGATTTACGAGAACGAAGAAATTAAGAATATCTGGACAGCGCTGGGCGTACGGCTTGAGAAGAAAGACGACGAAACCGTAATGAATCTGGATAAACTTCGTTATCATAAGATCATCATCATGACTGATGCGGACGTCGACGGTAGTCACATCCGTACGTTGATTCTGACGCTATTCTACCGCAACATGAAAGCGCTGATCGATAATGGCTACATTTATATTGCCCAACCCCCCTTATATCTGGTTAAGAAAGGGAAGGAAGAGCGGTATTGCTGGACTGAAGCACAACGCGAAGCAGCGGTGAAAGAACTGGCAGGTGGTGGCCGTGAGGAAAGTGTGGGCGTACAACGGTACAAAGGTTTGGGTGAGATGAACGCCGAGCAGCTCTGGAGTACAACCATGAACCCCGATACGCGCAGTTTGAAAATCGTTACGGTGGAATCGGCCGCCGATGCTGATCACGTCTTTTCGACGCTGATGGGCGATGAAGTAGCCCCCCGACGCGACTTCATCGAGCGAAACGCTAAATACGCCCGAGTGGATGTTTAACCGAATGATAACATAAGGCGGGCCGAAAAGCCCGCTTTTTTGTTTTATTTCAAAGCTTAGAATTACGTATGCGTTATTCCTTGAATCCGAATCTTATGAAATTAGGTAATCTGGTTTCCCGTTTTACCCAACGTCAGCCCCACTCGCCTACTCCTGCTATAGATAAAACAGCGAAAGTCAGCGAAAAAGTTAGTAGTGTCATCGACCAGAGTGATTATTTAAGCCGCGATTTAAGCTGGCTTAAATTCAATGAACGTGTTCTGGATCAGGCACGTAATCCAGACCGGACATTAATGGAACGGCTAAAATTTCTGGCCATTTCTGCTTCCAACCTCGATGAGTTTTTCATGATTCGGGTGGGAAGCTTATATAATTACCTAGATTATCATAAGCAACGTATTGATTACTCAGGCTTACGTGAAGTGCCCTTTCGAAAAGCGCTGTATACAAATGCCCACCAGTTTTTTCAGGATCAACAAGCTGTTTTTGCCGAACAACTTTTGCCTTTGTTCACAGAGAATGGGCTGCAATTAACCGGTTATGATCAACTGACCGACGACGAACAGGCGGAAGCAACAAATTACTTTGATCGGGCTATTTACCCGACGCTGACGCCGATGCTTTACGATTATACGCACACATTTCCAGTCTTGCTGGCCAAGGTGCTCATTTTCGGCGTCATCACGCAAAGCCCTGAGGGTACTACGTTGCAAAATCAAGCTTCTGAGGATGAGGAAGACCGGCAGCGACTATCTTTTGTGCAGATACCAGCCAATCTACCCCGCTTTTTATCATTCGAACGCGAGGATATTGTCGTATTTATACCCATTGAGGAAATCGTTCGGCAAAACATCAAGAAACTCTATCGTAACGTCGAGATTTTATCCCTTAACTTATTCCGAATCACTCGTAACGGCGATTTTACGCTGGATGAAAACGATGATGATGAAGTCGATTTCATTGATGAAGTCCGGCAAAAAATTAAGAACAGACGGCTTGGGCGCGTTACGCGGGTTGATATAGAAATAAACGGTAATGACGGCCCTTCTCCCTGGTTACTCAATCTATTGAAAAAACGTTGGGAAATCGATGATCTCAATATATTCGAATCGAACACATTACTCGATTATTCGGCTTTCTGGCAAATTATAGGAAATCCGGAATTTAAAGATGATATGCCGCTGCCTCATGCACCGGTTCAACCAATAGGCATTGGACGGGATAAAACCGATGACATTTTCGAACTGATCAAGCAGCGTGATTTACTATTGCATCATCCGTACAACAACTTCGAGCCTGTTTTACAGCTCCTTGAACAAGCGGCTGAAGATCCGAACGTATTAGCCATCAAAATCACCGTATATCGGCTCGCCAAACGGTCACGTATTACAGAAGCGCTGCTGAAAGCCGCTGAAAACGGCAAGCACGTTTCAGTATTGTTTGAGGTAAAAGCTCGTTTCGATGAAGAAAACAACATTCGCGAAGCCCAGCGATTACAGAAAGCCGGTTGTTTCGTGATCTATGGAATCAGCAAGTTCAAAACGCATACAAAGCTGCTATTGGTGGTACGTAATGAAGGAAGTCGCGTAGTCCGCTACGCCCACATGGCAACCGGAAATTACAATGAGGATACATCAAAATTATACACAGATATCGGCTTATTAACGACCAACGAGATATATACCCACGATATTTCCGAATTTTTCAACGTCATCACCGGACATTCATTGCCGAACGAGTACCAGTATCTGATTACTGCTCCGCGTGATATGCGCGAGCAGTTACTGAAGTTAATTCGAATTGAAGCCGACAATGCGCAACGCGGCTTGCCAAGTGGCATTTGTATAAAAGTTAACTCACTGGAGGACAAAGAAGTAATTGACGAATTATATAAAGCGTCTCAGGCTGGCACACCCATTCGGTTGGTAGTGCGTGGTATTTGCTGTTTGCGCCCGCATCGAGCCGGGTTGAGTGACAACATTACAGTCCGTTCCATTGTTGGTGATTTTCTGGAACATACCCGAATTTATTATTTCCATAACAATGGCGACCCAAAAGTGTATGGCGGTAGCGCTGACGTAATGGTACGTAGTTTCGACCGACGTATCGAATCACTATTCTATCTGGCCGACACGCGCGTAAAACAACTGGCTATTCTGATTCTGGACTATAATTTGCGCGATAATATAAACGCTTATGAGCTTGAAGAAGATGGAAACTTCAAAAAATGCAATGTGTCGGAAGGTAGCGAACCCTTCAATATGCACCAACGCTT
Organism: Spirosoma sp.; assembly: GCF_048594605.1. Taxonomy (GTDB): domain Bacteria; phylum Bacteroidota; class Bacteroidia; order Cytophagales; family Spirosomataceae; genus Spirosoma. Next base: position 4,470 of record NZ_JBMDWV010000024.1, on the reverse strand, counting down.
TTTCCACGTAACAGAGAAAGAAGCCCTGGAAACCCGTTTGTTTGGCACGGAAGAAAAAACAGCTGACGTAGCTAAGTTAGAAGAAGAATATCAGGAAGGTGCCGAACGGGCCATTGCGAACATTTAGCGAGCAACTCTGACCTTTAGCATTACAATTATAGCGTTATAAAAACAGGACAAAATGGCGAATATTATTCGCCATTTTGTCCTGTTCGCGTTTACTAAGCGCTCTTTTTGTATCTTAGCTCACCTAATTGTACTTCGTCTTTATTGAATGGATCGCTTTACCGGCCTGATTGGCATTGTTTTAATTCTGGGTATTGCCTATGCCCTCTCAGATAATCGTAAATTAATAAATTACCGCACCGTTGGTGTTGGCCTGGCACTTCAGTTTGGGCTGGCTGTATTTGTCCTGAAAACCGATGTAGGTCAGAATATCTTTCAGGGGCTTGGTTACTACGTCGACCGGCTGCTGCAGAAAGCAAACATTGGTGCTGAATTTGTTTTTTCCTCACTTGTCCGTACCGAAGTATTGCAGAGGGCTTTTGGACCAGGAAACGACTTTATCTTTTTCTTCAAGGTTATACCTACCATCATCTTCGTAGCGGTACTGGTTAATATTTTTTACCACTTAGGCATTATGCAACGTATTGTAGCCGTAATGGCCCGTGCGATGAAATGGCTTATGGGTGTAAGCGGAGCCGAAGCGCTCTCGAACGTTGCGAGTACGTTTGTTGGCCAGGTTGAAGCGCAGATTATGATTAAACCGTACCTAAACGGTATGACTAATTCAGAACTGCTGGCCAGTATGACAGGTTCGTTTGCCTGCATTGCCGGGGGCGTGCTGGCCGTTTATATTTCGCTGGGTGTACCGGCTCCTTATTTGCTGGCAGCCAGTATTATGGCCGCGCCGGGCGCCTTGGTGATTAGTAAGATTGTTGTGCCCGAAACGCAGGTTTCCGAAACGCAGGGAGTGATAAAAGTAGAAATCAAGAAAGCTCATGCTAACCTTCTCGACGCGATTGCCGCAGGCGCTAGCGAAGGATTAAAAGTTGGTCTTAACGTAGTGTCCATGCTAATTGGCTTTATTGCGCTGATTGCGCTGATCGATAGCTTATTATTCCGGCTGGGGTTTTATGTGTTTGGGATGGGCAACCTCAGTCTTAATTTCCTGTTAGGTAAAGTATTTTCCATTTTCGCCTGGGCAATGGGTGTTCCAGGGAAAGATATTCAGACAGCCGGATCACTGATGGGTACGAAGATGGTGGTAAATGAATTTGTTGCCTATCTGGATTTAGTTAAAGTGAAGTCCACTCTAGACCCTAAAACGATAGCCATTGTAAGTTTTGCGCTTTGCGGTTTCGCGAATTTTAGTTCGATTGCTATTCAGGTTGGCGGTATCGGTGAATTGGCCCCAAAACGACGTAGCGATCTAGCTAAACTAGGATTTAAAGCCCTCATCTGTGGTACGTTAGCCAGCTACATGTCAGCGACACTGGCAGGGCTGTTGCTATAATTATCCATTGATCTAGCTTCTTCGTATCTACTTTCAATCGACTGACAAGTCAGATGTTACTACCTATCAGCCCGCTTTCTAATCCCTCAGAAAGCGGGCTGATTTATTCGTTTCTATTTTTTCTTTAGATCGTTCAATCCTAACTTCGGAGCTTGCGTTTTGTATCTAAACCCGCTAGGCAATCATGATTCAAACAAAACTCATTCCCCGAACAGCGGAGGCTAATGAACCGCCTTTGCTTATAAAAAGCCTGTTAGCTCAATCACTACGTTACGAACCTCAACGCGAGATCGTTTATCGGGATTTGTTTCGAATGAACTACGTTACGTTCAATCAACGCGTACGCCAGCTGGCTAATCTACTGACCGATCTGGATGTCAAACCCGGTGATACTATCGCGGTTCTTGACTGGGATAGCCACCGGTATCTCGAATGTTTTTTCGGCGTAACTAGTATGGGAGCCATTTTACACACGGTAAATGTACGGTTATCGCCTGCCCAGATTCTGTTTACAATGAATCATGCAGAAGATAAAGTGGTCTTTATTCATGAAGATTTTCTACCGATTTTAAATACAATCAAAGATCAACTAACGACCGTTCAGAAGTACGTTGTCTTAAGCGATAAAGTATATTCGGGAATACCCCTGTCAGACATACCGACCGGCTTTTCGGGCGAGTACGAAGCTTTGTTGAAAACGGCTTCCACGGAATATGACTTTCCTGACTTCGATGAAAATACGTGGGCTACTACATTTTATACAACGGGTACAACAGGCAATCCCAAAGGCGTTTATTTTTCGCACCGGCAGTTATTTATGCACACAATGGGCCTGCTCACGTACATTATTGGCTACGAAGCCATGCCCTTCAAAGGTTCATCGGATGTATACATGCCGATTACACCTCTCTTTCACGTGCATGCCTGGGGATTTCCGTTTTTAGCAACCATGATGTCGGCTAAACAAGTTTATCCGGGCCGTTATGAACCGGAAACTTTACTCAAACTGCTCATTACGGAAGGCGTTACGTTATCTCACTGCGTTCCAACGATATTAAACATGCTTGTCAGCAGTCCCGCTGCCCAGAAATACCGTGAGAATCTCAGCCGCTGGAAAGTCATCATTGGGGGCTCTGCTCTTACAAAAGGGCTCGCTAAAGCGGCTACGGATCTGGGTATAATGGTTATATCCGGCTACGGCATGTCAGAAACAGCTCCGGTTATGGCTGTCGGTTATCTAAATGACTTCGAAAAGCAGCTTGATACGACCCAACAGCTTGAACTACGTACCCAGGCGGGACGGATTTCACCATTCATCGAAATGCGTCTTATGGACGATGAGGGTAATTTTATACAGCATGATGGTCACTCGTTAGGTGAAATTGTCGCACGTGGTCCCTGGCTGACACAAGGCTATTATAATGATCCTGAACGAGGAGCTGCTCTTTGGAAAGGTGGCTGGCTGCATACAGGTGACGTAGCCAGCATTACGCCCGACAATTGGGTGATTATTGCTGACCGAACAAAAGATGTTATCAAAACTGGTGGCGAGTGGGTTTCTTCACTAGATATGGAAGACGTACTGTCGCAGGTTGAGGGCGTAGCAGAATCGGCGGTGATTGGCTTACCTGATGAGCGCTGGGGCGAACGTCCACACGCATTGATTGTACAAAAACCGGGTTATACGTTAAGCGCAGAAGGCGTAAAAGCCATTATACAAGCCAGAATAGATCGGGGCGAATTGCATAAGTGGTACGTACCGGACCGCATTGTATTTGTACCGGAAATTCCTAAAACCAGCGTTGGCAAAATTGACAAAAAGCGAATTCGCAGCGAAATGAAAGACTTATTTTTGGCTCAATGACACGTATTGGCCTCTTATCTGATACGCATAGTTATCTGGATCCACAGATTTTCACGCACTTTGCTGAATGCGACGAAATATGGCATGCGGGCGATGTAGGCTCGTTAACTATCGCAGAACAATTGAAAAATTTTCGTCCGTTACGTATCGTCTGTGGTAATATCGACCGTGAAGCCAATGATCTACCCTCGCATCAACGCTTCACACTCGAAGGCTTAGATATCTGGATGACACACATTGGTGGCTCCCCACCTAAATATAATCCAAATGTCCGTCCCAAACTGATTGAAAATCCGCCTGCTATTTTTGTTTGTGGTCACTCGCATATTCTCAAAGTCACACGCGATTCGGCTCACAACAATTTGTTGTTCATTAACCCCGGCGCAGCTGGTAAAACAGGATTTCATACCATGCGAACGGCCATTCGCTTTTCGCTTGATACAGGTCAAATAAAGGATATGCAGATTATTGAGCTTGGTAAAAAGTAAGCCCGAACCAAAGCTTCAAAATAAAAGAGGCTCCTTACTAGGGAGCCTCTTTTATTTTGAGCACTATTGCTTAGAGCGGTAGAGATTCAGGTTCGGTTTCAGCTGGTTTAGCTTCTTTACCGATCTCTTCTTTAATTTCTTCCGCTACGCCTTTATTCTTGTAAGCCTGATAAACTGTCTCGCGCTCAAATGGACGTTTACCAATCAAACGAACCAGATCATTTTGATACAGAATCTCTTTCTCAAGCAATTCTTTGGCAATGATCTCCAGCGCTTCCCGCTTTTCAGTTAATAAACCTTTCGTCCGTGTATAGGCTATATCAACAATCTTACGAACTTCTTCGTCAATGTGCTTAGCCGTTTCTTCGGAGTAGGGCTTGTTGAAGGCATAATCCGACTGTTTTGAATCGTAGAACGATACGTTTCCAATTTTGTCGTTCATGCCGTACATCGTTACCATGCTGTAAGCCAGTTTGGTGATACGTTCCAGATCGCTCAACGCGCCTGTCGACACTTTACCGAAAATCAGATCTTCAGCAGCCCGGCCGCCTAACGCCATGCACATCTCATCCATGAGCTGCTCAGTACGGTACAGGTACTGT
>NZ_JBMDWV010000239.1:0-6564 GCF_048594605.1 Spirosoma sp. | reverse complement strand
GCGATGTTTATGTAGTGGGGCATGGGGGTAAGGGCAGAGGCCACTGAGTAGGGCTTTTAACCCTCTGCCCTTACCCCCATGCCCTAAGCCTCAAAACACCCCAGCCGACAACGTAAGGGCTTTTTGAAAGGCTTCCTGATTGATGGCCACGGGGATTTTTTCGCTGACCAACGTATCAATAATTTCTTCAGTGGGCAAATTGCCGGTGAGCGCATCGGCAGCCATCGGACAGCCGCCAAACCCACGTAATGCCCCATCAACACGCTGAACACCTGCCCGGACAGCCGCCCGGACTTTATCGGGCGCTTCACCAGGCCGGGCATGTAAATGCGCGCCGAATTCAATCTGAGGAAAGGCGGGAATAAGCCGCCGAAATAAATGCCCGATGGACTCAGGCGTTGACGTACCGACGGTATCGGATGGTGCTACAATGTTAATTCCTATTTGCGACAGTCGAGCTGTGAATTCGCCGATAAGGTCAGGGCTATATGGATCGCCGTAAGGGTTTCCGAAACCCATCGACAGATAAACGACTAACTCTTTTTTCGACCGAAGACACAGGTTTTGAATCTCTGCCAGTTCAGCAAACGCCTGCTCAATTGACTTGTTGGTATTACGTTGCTGAAACGTTTCGGATACGGAGAGTGGAAAACCAACGTAGTTAATCTGCTCATAAGCAATGGCCTGTTCTGCCCCACGAACATTGGCGACAATGGCCAACAATTTCGTTTTGGTTTTGAATAAATGAAGGCCAGCCAGTACGTCGGCAGTGTCCCGCATTTGCGGAATGGCTTTGGATGACACAAAACTCCCAAAATCGAGCGTATCAAACCCAACCTGCAGTAAGGCATTCAAATACCGGATTTTCAGATCAGTCGGAACAAAGTGGACTAAGCCCTGCATCGCATCCCGAGGGCATTCAATGAGCTTCATCGACGTAACGGTTGACGCATGAGTAGGGCAAAGAAGCCCATGATTACGGCACAAATCGCTAATCCACCTGCTTCGCGAGCCATTTCGATATTTACACTCCGCATTCCCATTTCGTTGAACAGAAACCCTTCAAACACAGGCGGCCACTGATACCAGGCAGCAACGCTGTACATAACGGCCATTACTACGTAAAACCACCAGCGGCCTACCCCTGCAAAGGCCATAAAACAGGCAATAGCTGCCAGGCCATAAATTGGAACCCAGACCTCAGGATCAGGGTCATTGTATTGAAAGGCTGCGAACAGAACGAACAGTAGCCCAAAAACGATAGAAAGAGTTTTACGCATGTTTTAGAGAATCAACTTCCGTATTTCTAAAAAGCATGAACCAGCTTATTATAATGATAACAACGAATGCACGAAGAATATTCGAACAGCGCGTAGTCTCTTTATTTAATTAAACTAACCCTGACTCCAATCTATTTATACGCCTTTGCTTCCCGAATGAGTGATTTATACTCGCCTACAGCCAATACTTTTTTATAATACATTTTAGCCTGGTTGCGATTATCCGACCGAGCGGCAATACGAGCTAATCCAGCGTAGGCAAACGCCTGATATTCCTGCGTGTAGGCTTCGTTTGAAGGTTGTTTCAAAGCAGTCTGGTAAAATTCGGCTGCTTCTCTGTCGTTTTTATCTGCCAGTTCGGCCAGCATCCCCGAAAACGTATTGAAAGCCAGCGGTACCAGTTTATTAGGCATCTGCTTAAGTCGTTGTACAGCCGGACGAGCTTCCACGTATCGTCCCGCCAAAAGCAACGCTTCAGCGTAAGTCATGGCAAACAGCGGATTATTCGGGTACTTATCGACCAGATACTTCATATAGCCCACAGCCCGCGTCGGATTCGACTCGTGTTTCATCAAAATATGCGAGAGATAGTAATTAGCTACAGGCCTCATAAACATTGCCTTATGCGTTGCTACGTCCATTTGTTTTATACCTAAAGCAATATCGCCGTCGGCAAAGAAAAACATGAACGGCCTCACAATCGGATGATCGATCGGGTAGCGCTCAACGTAGTAGTTATAAAGCCCGCTGGTAAAATAGAAATCCGGATTTTTGTCCATCAGCTTAAACCCGTCGCGCAGAAAACTGTAGGCTCGTTTCGATTCGCTAACTGCTTTCAAAGATTCGCCCTGATTATGGTAAAGTGATGCCATATAACTATGACAGGTCAGCATAAAGAACACGGCTTCCGGATCATCTTCATTTTTATCGATCATCCGTTTCGAGAGTTCCATTGCCTGATTAACGACCTGTATGAACTGGGCCGTTGCTGCTTTATTTTCGGCTAAAGGCAGATTTTGAATATCCAGTTGCGTAGCTCGCAAAATTAACGCTACCGGATGCTGCGGATAACGAGCCTGAAGCTGCCGAATCTGCGCGTCGGCCTGGGGGAATTCCATGCTATAAATGTCATCCAGCGCTTTTAGAATAAGTTGCTGAGCAACCGGGTCCTGTATGACCTGCGCCTGAACGTTTAGCGATAAACAAAGCCAGATAAGTACCAGAATGGCGTTTTGGAAAATGGACAAAGTGATAGTTGCAAGATGGTCGTTTGATTCTATACGACCAGAAGTGTACTTTTGTTCAATACGTATTACCGAATAAGGGCTCTACACAACCCTTTCTCTATGATTCATTACGAACAATTCGTTTTAAATAATGGCCTGCGGGTATTCGTCCATAAGGATGAATCGACGCCAATGGCGGCTGTCAATATAATCTACAATGTTGGTTCGCGTGACGAAGATCCATCGAAAACAGGATTTGCCCATTTGTTCGAACATCTGATGTTTGGTGGGTCGAAACATATTTCGTCTTACGATGAGCCGTTGCAGAAAGTCGGGGGCGAAAACAACGCCTTTACCAGCCCCGACATTACAAATTATTACATTACCCTTCCGGCCGCTAACTTGGAAACGGCCTTCTGGCTCGAATCAGACCGTATGCTGAGCCTTTCCTTTGACCCACAAGTGCTTGATGTACAGCAAAAAGTTGTCATCGAAGAGTTCAAGCAGCGGTACCTCAACCAACCTTACGGCGATGTTTGGCTCAAGCTACGTCCATTAGCTTATACACAGCATTCGTATCGCTGGGCCACGATTGGCAAAGACATCAGCCATATTGAGGAAGCCACAATGGACGATGTGAAATCGTTTTTCTTTAAATATTACCTGCCCAACAATGCGATTCTGGTAGTGGCTGGCAACGTAACAGTTGAGCAAATCAAGCAACTGTGCGACAAATGGTTTGCTCCAATTCCAGCGGGGGAACCCTATATCCGTCAATTGCCTGTAGAACCTATTCAGACCGAAGCTCGCAAGCTGGAGACTTCTGCTAAAGTTCCGCTGGATGGTTTGTACAAAGCGTATCACATGCCCGGACGTTTTGAGCCGGGCTTTCATACTGCCGATCTGTTGAGTGACATGCTTGGCCGGGGAAAATCATCCCGTTTGTATCAGAAATTGTTACGTGGCAACCCCTTATTCAGCAGCATCAATGCTTATATCACGGCGTCAATTGATCCGGGCCTGCTGATTGTACAGGGCAACCTCAACAAAGGCACTACGCTCGAAGAAGCCGACGCAGCCGTCGAAGCCGTTGTTCAGGAATTTATTGATCAGGCTGTTGCTGATGACGAATTGGCCAAAGTTAAAAATCAGGCGGAAGCGACGCTGGCTTTCTCGGAAGTCGAACTCCTGAATCGGGCCATGAACCTTGCCTATGCCGCGAATGCAGGTGATCCGGATTTAATTAATCGGGAGGGTGCCCTGATTCAGGCCGTTACGCCTGACGACATACAAACGATGGCCCGGCAAATACTCCGGAAAGACAACTGTTCGACTCTGTATTATCGTCGGTCCGACGTAGCAGTAGCATGAAAATACGCGTAGGACAAGGGTATGATGTTCACCGGCTCGCAGAAGGCCGGCCGTTCTGGCTGGGCGGTATTCAGGTCCCCAGTACGTTTGGTGCGGTTGGCCACTCTGATGCTGACGTAGTGTGTCACGTATTGTGCGACGCCCTGCTGGGAGCCGCCAACATGCGTAACATCGGCTATCATTTTTCCGACAAAGATCCGCGTTGGAAAGGCGTTGACAGCAAAATTCTGCTGGCCGAAGTACTACGTATGGTACGTAGCGCCGGTTACGAAATCTCGAATGTCGACGTAACGGTTGTTTTACAGGAGCCAAAACTCAATCCGCATATTCCGGCGATGAAAACCTGTCTGGCGAACGTAATGGGTATTACCGAAGACGATATTTCGATTAAAGCTACCACATCTGAGCATATCGGTTTTGTGGGACGTAGCGAAGGTATTGCCGCTCATTGCGTGGCACTGATTTTTAGACAGGATTAACTTGATTTACAGCATGATAACTTTACGTTCACTACGTTCCGCGCTTGCTCTTACTGCGCTAAGTTTTTCTGCCTTTGCTCAGAAACCCGCCGAGATGCCACTGGGCTTTGAAGAATATGACCCCGTTTCGACGCTGAAAGTGCCTGAGCATAAACTAACGCGGTCAAAATATCCATTCATCGACGTTCATAATCACCAGTTTCAGATGGATAAGCAAGACCTGAAAAAGCTGGTTTCGCAGATGGACAGCCTGAATATGGGACTGATGGTGAACCTGAGCGGTCGGGGCTTTGCGGACGATGAAGCACGTAGCACAAAGTTTTTTGATGACGCGCTGGCGAATGTTCAGAAAAGTTATCCCAAACGGATCACGCTGTTTACCAATGTTAACTTCTCGAACGTCAACGATAAAGGCTGGTCGGCACAGGCCGTTAAAATGCTGGAAGACGACGTAAAGAAAGGCGCAAAAGGGCTGAAAATTTACAAAAGTCTTGGTTTTAGTGTGAAAGATGACAAAGGCAACCGCGTTCGCGTTGACGATCCGCGCCTTGATCCGATCTGGGCCAAGTGCGGTGAGCTGGGAATTCCTGTACTGATTCACACCGCCGACCCCAAGTCGTTCTGGGACCCGATGGACCGCTACAACGAACGGTGGCTCGAACTCAAACTTCATGCTGGTCGCAAGCGCGGCCCGAACGATCCTGTCCCCTGGGGCCAGCTTCTCACTGAGCAGCACAATGTATTTCGCAAACATCCGAAAACCACGTTCATTGCCGCGCATATGGGCTGGTACCCGAATGATCTGAACAAGCTGGATAGCCTAATGAAGGTTTTCCCAAATATGAACGTCGAGATCGGGGCTGTTATCGCCGAGCTGGGCCGCCAGCCAAAAGCCAGCAAGGCCTTTTTTGAGAAGTATCAGGATCGGATTCTGTTTGGAAAAGACAGTTGGGTTCCGTCCGAGTACGCTACGTACTTCCGCGTATTGGAAACCGACGACGAATATTTTCCCTATCACAAAAAATACCATGCGTTCTGGCGCATGTACGGCATGGGGCTGCCCGATGAAGTACTGAAGAAAGTGTACTACAAAAACGCGCTACGTATCATTCCAGGGCTCGACAAAAGCCAGTTCCCGAAGTAAAAAATGCGTATATTTGATAAAAGCACTTGTTATGGCAATGACTCCACAACCGGAAAAGCTGAATTCAATGCAGCTACATCTGTTACGTTTCTTTAGCGAACACCAAGTTTCTGAACAGGAGACGAAAGAGATTCAACAACTGATTGTCAGACATTTTGCCAATAAAGCGGATGCCCGTATGGATAAAATCTGGGTTGAGCGAAATTTTTCAGACCAGACGATTGACGAAATCCTGAACAGCCCCTTAAAAAAGTCTACTTAAGAGTTGAGTGAATGACAATTGTAGTTGATACTAATTGCCTATTAGCGGCTGTTCCCAAAAAATCACAGTACCGGTGGTTGTACGATGCGATTTTAAATGAACAGGTTCGTCTCGTTGTTACAACCGAAATCATAACAGAATACGAGGAACAGTTAGAGTTATTCTACGCCCCTGATTATGCCGAATTCATTCTGATTGCTTTGCTTAACATACCTTCGTTAGTCAGAATTAATCCACTTTCATTCTACTGGTTGCTGATTGCCAACGACCCCGACGACAATAAATTTGTCGATGCAGCCATTGCTGCCAACGCCGCTTATATTATTACAAACGACAGTCATTATCGTCTACTGAAAGACATTCCTTTCCCTTCGGTTAATTGTGCTCGATTGGCAGATTTCAAACCAATTCTCGACGATTTTCTGAGCAATCAATGATTCATGAAAATTACCCAAATCAATCTTTATCGCTTCGATATTCCACTGAAAGCGCCGATTTCCATTTCGCTCGGCACGATTGATAACGCCCGGAATATACTGGTTGAAATACAGACCGACGAAGGGATTACGGGATGGGGCGAAGGGTCGCCGTTCTGGATGATTGTGGGCGAAACGCAGGCGTCGGGACTGGCGGCAGCGAACGACATGGCGCATCTGCTGATCAGTAAAAATCCGCTCGATATTGAAGGCTGCCTCACTACGTTAATTCGCTATTTGCCGGGTCATGTTACAACGCGCTCAGCCTTCGATATGGCCCTGTACGATCTGGCGGCCAAAGCGGCTAATATGCCCTTGTATCAATT
>NZ_JBMDWV010000238.1:0-4631 GCF_048594605.1 Spirosoma sp. | reverse complement strand
GGCCGATAAAAGCAAAGCGGTTACAGCCGCTAATGATGGCGCCAGTGGCGTAGGTGTTTTGCTTGAATTAGCTCGCACGATTCAGCAAAGCCAGCAAAAACCAACTGTTGGTATCGACATCATTTTCTTTGACGCCGAGGACTGGGGCAACGCTGAGAAAGCCGCTAACGATTTCGAAAAAGAAACTGGCAATCAGTACGATTACATCGGCTTCTGCTTAGGTTCCCGCTACTGGTCTAAAAATTTACATAAGCCCGGCTATTCAGCGTATTACGGAATCCTGTTAGACATGGTTGGTGCTAAGGGCGCCACGTTCGCTAAAGAAGGGCTTTCGATGCAGTTTGCGCCAACGGTTGTTAATAATGTGTGGCAGACGGCCAGTCGCGCAGGCTATAGTCAGTATTTTATTGATACGCCCGGCGGTCAAATCACCGACGATCATCTGGCGCCGAATACTATCGCCAAAATCCCAATGATCGATATTATTCATACGAATATTGGCACAGGAGGATTTTTTCCGGCCTGGCACACAGCCGAAGATAACATGAGCAACATAGACCGGGGCACGCTCAAAGCCGTAGGCCAAACACTGTTGCAAGTACTTTACAACGAACAATAAAATTTAAACACAGAGTCACAAAGAATACAGAGTAATAGCTAGTAAACTCTGTATTCTTTGTGACTCTGTGTTTAAGCGAAAAGAATATGAAGTTTTTGTACTTATCACTCACTGCAATCATATTAGCTGGCTGTAGCTCTGCTCCTGATACGTTTGGCAAGCTTAACGTAAAGAAATGGCGCAGTGATCGAGGAGGTTGTAATGGGATTCGTGCTACGCTCGTAACAGATTTTAAAGCGGAAGTTCAGAATTTGAAAGGTCAATCAGCCAATGCGCTTACTGACATACTTGGCCGACCCGATATTAATCAGATTGCCGACCGCAACCAGAAGTTCTATATCTATTTTCTGGAGAAGGGCCCTCAATGCGATCAACCAGGTGCAAAATCCAACAGCCAATCGGTAGCGATACGTATGAGCGCCATCGGCTTAGCCACCGAAATTACGTTCCAGAATGGCATTCCATGAGTATTGCGGCTACCTAACGGCAATGTGACATTACAAATAAAATTTCTTCCGCTCAATCATCTCTTCTACTACGTCAGGTACCATGTATCGAACGGAACGGTTGTTACGAATACAATCGCGAATGAACGTAGCGGAAATGTCTAACAACGGTGCTTCAATGACACGAACGTTGGCATGTGTTTTAAACGGGCTCTCCACAGCTCGCGGTCGCTGATAAACGTATAAACCGTAGTACTCTAAAATTTTATCGTGATTCTTCCAGTTAGCGAATTGCTCCAGGTTATCTTCACCCATAATCAGCTTGAATGTGTGCTGCGGGTATTTTTCACTTAGCCGGACCAACGTATCAATCGTGTAGCTGGGCTTCGGCATTGAAAACTCGATATCGGTCGCTTTTAAACGACTATTGTCGGCAATAGCGCGTTCAACCATGTCGAGCCGGTCAAACTCATGCAGCAAACTCTTGGTTTTCTTAAATGGATTTTGGGGAGACACCACAAACCACACCTGCTGTAAGTCTGTTGTCGTTGCCATTGTGTTAGCAATGATCAGGTGCCCGATATGAATAGGATTAAATGAGCCGAAGAATAAGCCGATTTTCACACTAAAGGGTTGTAAAGTTATAAAGTTGTAAAGTTGGCTGATACGCTCTGAACTTTACAACTTTATGACTCTATAACTGTTATCGCGGACCGTTTTAAGACAATCAAATAACACTCCCCTTCGTCGGTACAGTGTTCTCTTTCAAAAAATCATCGACCAGTTTTTGAGCTTTCTGAAGGGACGTTTCCAGATCGTCGTTCATTAAAATAACATCGAAACGATCCTGAAAACTCATTTCAAAATGAACTTTAAACAAACGTCGGGATAAGCTTTCTTCGGTTTCGGAGCCTCTTCCTATCAGACGCTGACGTAACGTTTCTTCATCTGGTACTTTTACAAATACGGCTAAAGCCTTGTCACCGTAATAATTTTTCAGTTTCAGGCCGCCCTGTACGTCCACGTCAAATAGTACGTGTTTACCATTAGCCCAGACACGTTCAATCTCAGATTTTAACGTACCGTAAAACGCGCCGGTATAAACCTCTTCCCACTCAACAAACTCATTACTGTCTATTTTTTGCTTAAATTCTTCGGGTGTTAAAAAATAATAGTCTTTGCCATTCTCTTCACTACGTCCCCGTCGGTCGCGGGTACAGGCTGAAATGGAAAAGCCGAGATTGTTGTTCTCGGCCAGCAGATGTTTAACGATGGTGGTTTTGCCTGAGCCGGAAGGGGCTGAAAAAATGATAAGTTTACCGTCCACAGTGTGTAATAAATAAAAATAAAATAATTGGGGTAATTAAGGGAGCTTTCGTAAGCTTTTCCTTAATTACCCCAATTAGCTTCGTTACTATTAGCTAAAACTCAGAATCCGGGATTTGATCGTTGCCACTAACTGATCTGGGCAGCATCGTTTCTCCATACGTTTAGTAAGCAATTCCTTGACTTCCTTTTCAAGATGGTACATCTCAATACAAGGCTTACAGGATTCAAGATTGGCTTGTAATTTAGCAAGCTGTTGTTCGGTGGCTTCTCCATCCAGAATCAACTGAATCATCTTCAAGCAATCGGCCCTATGACTGCAATTATGTTTCATCTCAGGCTTTGCTTCGGATGAAGACGAGGACGGCAACGACGTTTGCATTGGAAAAATTTAATTTATTCCAAGAATATTAATACCATTAAGTTATATGCAGAACCAAAAATGACTTAGAAAAAGTTCGGTTTATTCTTCATTTTCTTCTTTGTATCCCATCGAAGAAGCATAATCACGTAACTTTTCTTTTAACAGGTTGCGGGCGCGGTGCAAACGAGACCGAACCGTACCAATTGGGATGTCCAGAATTTTGGCCATCTCTTCGTAAGTAAATCCTTCAATATCGCAAAGGATGATCACCGTACGAAAATCAACAGGCAACGCATTCAGCGCATTTGCGACTTCATCGCCGATTAAATCAGAAACGGACTCAGCCCGAAGGTCGACCGTATGTTCAGATTCGGCGTCTTCAGAGTTATAGGTTGTTTCAACATCCTGATAATCTACTTTAGCCGGTTCCTTACTTTTTTTCCGATAATCGTTAATGAAGCTGTTCTTCAGAATCCGAAACAGCCATGCTTTCGCGTTAGTTCCTTGCTCAAAAGATGAAATAAACCGAAATGCCTTCAAATACGTATCCTGCACGAGATCGTTGGCATCGTCCTCGTCCATGGTCAACCGAAAGGCAAAGTTGTACATGGAGTCTATATGGGGCATAAACTCCTTGTTGAATACCTGGTATTTTTGCTCATCGGTATACCGACGGGCAGGGGTTTCTTCCGAAGGCTGATCAATCGGATCGCTGTCGGGTAGTAGTTGGTCCTCGTCGCGAATTGGCGTATCTGACATAACCTGTTGTATAGTCGCCATAAAAGTACGTGTAAATTGCCGTTTACTGTCGGCAATTCTCAGCGAATTCGCAAATTAGACACGTTCTATTCGCTGAGTTTTATAAGAATGGACTGCAAAAATCACTCCTTTGTTATAAAATAGGTTTAAAATTAATGAAATATGACTATTTGGCAGGGAACGTTTCAATAAATGACAATGTTAAGGCCGCTTAATAATAGTAGCATAAAAAAAGAAACGAGGAATCAGTAGGCGGATCATTTATACCAATCCCCTTCGATTCCTCGTTTCTCGTCTTCTGTCTGTTTATTCTGAAATCAATAAAATCGACTTAAAATAGCGTTTTAACCAGGAGTCGGCCGCTTTAATATGCCAGTTGGTCATAAAATCCGCTTTCGTTTGGACTAGCGTATTAAATACAATTGTTTCCGGCGTTAGCAAGCCTTCGTTAACGGCAGATTTAATTGCTGGCAAGGCGAATGTCTGAACCGGGCCATCGGATAATCGAACGGCTGCAGATCGATCAAAAAAATCGACGGAACCATTGTTGTCACTAAGCTGACTTCCTATCTTTTGTATCGTTCGTACGGACGAATCAATAGAACATCCACTCGGTAAACTATACCCTTCATCAACACTAAGCACAATAAACCGATTTTCGACCACCCGGGCCGAAGCCAACAAGGGTTGTCCATGCGCAGCCCATTGTTCTAAAGCTGGTCGTAAAATCTCTTCAATCGCTTTTACTTCACTATCCGTCAGCGAACGGTTTGCCTGATAAACCCATACGCGGGCGTTATCAGGTAGTTTATCAAAGTCAACGTACATTGTTAATGCTAAATTAAGACCGGGTCACCGGTGCGATGATGGATGAGTAACAATCATTTTTGCATGAACATTCATCACTTATGAAATCCCCTGGCCCTGAGCAATAAGCTCCGAAATGTCGTAGACACGGACAGTGTCTTCTCGATTCTTATTTTTCACCCCATCAGACATCATGGTCATACAAAACGGACAAGCCACTGCAATCGTATCGGCACCGGTGCTGAGGGCTTCTTCAGTACGTTCGACATTAACGTCTTTTTTACCCGGTTCAGGTTCTTTAAAGTATTGA
>NZ_JBMDWV010000237.1:0-5838 GCF_048594605.1 Spirosoma sp. | reverse complement strand
AAAAATTAAACATGGGTGCTTTTGGCCTTCTGATTAAGTAAGAATCTCATGTATCCATACTTGTGATTGATGATATCTTAAGGTTCTTCCTTCGTCAGAAGGACAAAAACCACTCTACTAAAAGTTTAAACAGGCGACTGTTCATTTCAATTTCTAAAGGGACAAAATAGTCAGCTGACACCCGTTTATTTCGAGTTCTCGTTTTCAGTCTGGTTCTTCGAAACCGCTTTCTCGACATTGGCAGGGGCACCTGTCGGGGTTTGGGTGGTAAGCAAGACATAAGACAATTGTCCCAGAAGAAATAAAACCAAACTTACCGTTGTATTCAGGTATGAGGCTGCAAGAGCAATAAAAAAGAAGACGACCTGAATGATCATTCTTTTTTTTGTAATGGATACAATACGATTATCGAGTTTTGGATCGATCAGGCGATGGTTGTACGTAGCATACCACCACTGACCATAAAAAGCCAGCAATACCGCAATTAGATTACACCCATAGATCAAGACAGAGAATTGGCTCAACTTTTTCTCACTCAGTAAGGCTGCCGAAAACGGGATCAGGGCAACAAACATGAGCAGGATGATGTTGAGCCACAGATGGATACGGGTTGTATGCTTGATAAAATAAAATTGTGAGTGGTGCCCTGTCCAATAGATACCCAAAATGAGAAAGCTGACGGTATAGGGGAAAAGCTTAGCGAGGATTGGCTGAAACTGCTCCCAGAATTCCTGACCCTGACCGGCCGATTCTTTGACATCCAGCACCAGCAGCGTCATGGCTATGCCAAACACGCCATCAGCTAGCGCTTTGATCCGATCAGTTTTAAATCCTTTGTTGCTGTCGTCTGCCTGGTCCATTTTTTTATGGTAAATGATTTCTGGTCAAGGTCTTTCTGAACTACTGACAAGACTACGACCCAGGTTTTTTTATCAATGAAGCCCCAAGGTAGCTGCTTTGGAAACTGGCAAACGCTTTCGATAACGATAGTCTGTATACGCAATAATTAAAAACGAAGAACTAGCGCAACGATCAAAAGAATCCATCCTTTTTCACAACTCTTGTGAAGAATTATTTGATAAACTATCAGGCGTATACAAGCTTGACTATTAATAGAAAACCAAAACTCATGCCACACCTACAAATTACTCAATTTCAACAACTTATCTCTATAAAAATAATAATAAAATCACGATATACCGTTAACGTCGTCAAAACAGCTATATATCGTTTAAGTAGCAAGCTGCCGAAAGAAGAATTAACAACTACGCCTATATTCCCAGCTTTTTCATTCTGGATTTGAGCGTCGACGCGTTTATTTCCAACAGCTCGGCTGCGCCCCCCGGACCGTAAATTTTCCAGTTGCATTGCCGAAGGGCGGCCAGAATATGATCGCGTTCGTTTTCGGTTATGGTTTTAACTTTTTGATCGTCCTGGGTTCCTTTCGCAGGCTGGCTGGTTGGAATCTGTACTTCCCTGATCTCATCTCCCTGACACAGCAGTATAGCCCGGGTAATCAGGTTTTCCAGTTCACGCACATTGCCAGGCCAGTGATAGCTGATCAGTGTTTTTTTTACTTCTTCGGAAAATCCCCTGATCGGTTTACCAAGCCGAACGGTCTGGACCTCTAGAAAATGCGTAGCCAGGTGAATGATATCGGTCTTTCGCTCCCGCAGCGGGGGAAGTTGCACGGGAAAAACATTTAGCCGGTAATAGAGATCAAGGCGAAATTTCCCGTTGGCCATTTCCTCTTCCAGATTCCGGTTTGTAGCGGCAACGATCCGGATATCAACTTTTCTTCGTTTACCACCGATGGGTTCTATTTCCATTTCCTGTAAAACGCGCAGGAATTTTACCTGTAAATCGAGCGGTAGCTCTCCGATTTCATCCAGGAAGAGCGTGCCACCATTGGCCTGCTCAAACTTACCGATCCTTTTATCGACAGCGCCTGTAAACGCTCCTTTCTCATGCCCAAACAGTTCCGATTCGATTAGATTCGGGGGTAGTGTTGCACAATCCACGATTACGAACTTACTGGTATGACGGGTTGAAAGTTCATGAATCGATCTGGCTATCAACTCCTTGCCCGTACCGCTTTCTCCCAGCAATAGAACGGGAACATTCGTAGCGGCAACGGTTCCGAGTTCACGTAATACGGCCTGAAGCGCTTCACTAGTGCCAACAATCTTTTTAAACTCCCGGCTTCGGGCGGCTGTTACAACGGAATCTTTCTGCGTGCCAGTGCTTTCCTTCACGATGGCCTTCTGGCTATGATGGTACCAGGCTATATCCAGCATAGCCAGCACGTCACGTTCCCGAAACGGCTTAATGAGGAACCCGTACGGACCTGTCAGCTTAGCCGCCGTAAAAACACGCTTATCCGAGTTGGCCGATAAGTAAACAAAAGCGATGCCTCGGGCTTTCAGGATGTGCGCTAAATCAATGCCTGTCCGCTCGCCTTTTAAAAATATATCCAGCAACACAAGGTCCGGCACCTGCCTCTCGATGATATCCAGTGCATCGTCTACCGACCGGGCAATGGGCAGGACATGGTAATCGGCCTTCAACAGAATAAGTTTAAGGTTGTTGGCTTCGATAAATTGATCCTCAACAATTAATAAGGTATCCTGCATAATAGTTACTGACTGATCTAGAAACGTATGTCCTGTTTGCCAAGATTTAGTTTCTTCATTTTTGAATTAAGCGTACTAGGGGGAATTCCTAATAACGTAGCAGCCCCGTTCTGTCCATGAATCTTACCCCGACACAGTTTAATTATGTGCATAATATGAGCCCGTTCGCTTTCGTAGAGCGTCATGATTTTTTTATCAGAATATATACTTCGTTCGTCTAGCGCTGGCGTGGTTTTTGGTATATCCACCATTTTCAACGTATCACCTCGGGTGAGTAATACACTCCGTTCGATCGTATGCTCCAGTTCCCGAATGTTGCCGGGCCAATGATAACGCTGCATTTCACGAAGTACACTACTATTTAGTGACTTTATTTCCTTACCGGCTTTAGCTGCGTATTTGGTTATAAAGTGATTTGCCAATAAGGAAACATCGGCTATTCGGTCGCGCAGAGGTGGTAATCGAATCGGAAAAATATTGATCCGGTAATACAGGTCACTACGGAAATTTCCCAGGGCTACTTCCTTTTCGAGATTTCGATTGGTAGCCACGATAACCCGAACGTCGACTTTGATCGACGCTTTTCCGCCAACCCGTTCGATTTCCTTTTCCTGCAAGACTCGTAATAGTTTCCCCTGAAGCTCTAACGGCATCTCTCCGATCTCATCCAGAAACAGAGTACCCTGGTTGGCCAGCTCAAACTTCCCTATGCGTTTTTCCAGAGCGCCGGTAAAACTCCCCTTTTCGTGCCCAAATAATTCCGATTCAACCAGATTGGCGGGCAAGGCAGCACAATTCACTTTCACCATCAGTTTTGACTTACGGGGCGAATTGTCATGGACAGAACGAGCAACCAGCTCTTTACCCGTACCCGTTTCCCCCAGAATCAGGACAGTACTTTCTGTATAAGCAACCTGCTGAATCAACCTGAATACGGTCTGAATGCCGACACTGCTACCAATCATGTCTGACTTATGGGCGGGTAATTCCAACTCGTTTAATAGATGAATTTTCTCATCATCCAATCGTTCATTGTAACGCTTTATTTCCGCGAGTTGCTCCGATATCCGGTCGGTCGTAATCCTGTTGGATGCCATGATGGCCAGTTGAGAACAAATGCTGAGAAACAGATCTTCCTTCTCCCTCACAAGATCGCTACGCCTGGTAAAAAAAGTCAGTATACCAACGACTTCGTTCCCAACCCGAAGCACAGAGCCTCCCAGGTCAATCAACTGATTATCTGTTTCTTCTCTTACAAAATAACGATTATCAGGATAGGCTGATTTGAGAGCTTCTTCGCTAAAATAACTGACTCCGTTTCTGTCGATAAGAGTATCATGAATACCATCAGCGTTTCTGAACTGAGCTTCTGTATTGGTTTGAAAGCAGGGATGGCTTCTGAGCCAGGAGGTTTGGTCGAAAAGGACGGGCGATCTGTAGTGAAAATCGGGGGTTACTGACCAAAGAAGAAAGTCATCGATTCCGAAAAGCTCCGAAAGATGCTCTTTAATTATTTTGGCTAGTTTATGCCGATCCTGAACGGACGCAATGGCATTACTGAATTGAATCAATCGGTTGTTTTCTTTCTCCCGGAGCTCGTATTTTACGTTGATCATAATGTTTTGAACCGACACCGACAACTGGCTGGCGAGATCCTTAATCAACTGTAATGTACTGGCTGTAATCTCACGGTCGTGGTCAAACGCCAGTACCCAAAAGCCGAAAGCGTCACCTGCTTTGGAGAATTTAGTCTTTACGACCTGCCGGATGCCGCTATCATAATCGATTTTTAAATACTCGGGCAAGGGGTGCTGGTAAACCAGGGATTCTAAATTGAAAAGCTGGGGTTCATCACTTGACAGGACCTTATCCATAAATCCGTCGTTGATGGTTGATATACTGGTATAGGCAAACCCGATTACATCTTTAAGATTTTTTTGGATTACATCCAATAGTTCCTCGTTCGTACGGACGGAGGCAATCAGCGTTCCTAACCTGGTGATCATGTCCTGCTGGGCTATTCGCTTACGAACATCTTGCTGTTCAATTAATTGTGAGATTACGCAGGAGAACTGGGTTAAAAACAGCCTGTTTTGTGGCGTATCCAGACCTGCAATAGCGCTTTGATGCGTATAACTGAAAAACAAATACCCCTGATTACCGCCCTCAAATCCAATTGGATACACTACTTTCTGTACGATTCCGCTAGTCAGCTCCGCCTGCAGAAGGGGTGCTTTATGCGCCAAAGAACGTAACATTTCCAGGTTGTAAAGAAAAGGGCGTGGATCATTCACCGTTTTTCGGTAGCAATCATCAAACGCGGAGAAAAGTACGCCATAGACACCCTCAGGGTTTGCGTTTGTAAAGTACGCCGGTTCATGGGCTACCAGTAAACATCGACTCGTCTCACGCTCGCTTTTCAGAATAACAACGCAGGAAGCAGCCCCGAAGTGAGCCAGGATCATTTCCTGTACGATACGTTGGAGGTCAGTCAATTCCCGTACGTTCGTGAGCGCACAACTTATCCTGAATAGATTCAGCAGTTGACCATTTTTTCCCAGTACCGTCTGGCGTTCCACAGCGAGTAGATGAACGACCGCCATATTGATTGTTACGGCTAATAACTTCAGGTAGTCCACCAGGTCCGGCTGTAGACTGGATGAATCCTCAAAGAGCAGGAAAAGATTGCCTATAAAATCGTTGTTTTCCCGTAACGAGAAGGTTAGAAACATAGCGCCCTTTGCAACTGGTTTACAGAGGTATTTTTCTACTAATGACCGATGTCTGTCAACTTCTGTACTGAACTCACTAAATCCAGACAGGTCAGGGCTATCATCCATCAGAATCTCGGCTATAGAAAGTTCTTTCAGCTGTATCTGAGGGCAAAAGACGGAGTGTTCTTGGGTTAGATCATCGGTATGTAACAGGTTGTAGAGTTGGTTAGTATCCGAATCCAGAATATAAATAGCCGCCTGCGTATAGCCGATATTGGCTTGAAGCATTGTCTTAAAAATTCGTATGAGGTCGGCCCGGCGCTTAATGGTCAACAATTCCGAGGCCACTTTTTGGAGCAGTTCAGTGGAGCTTTCACCGCGAATAGTGTGCATGGTTGAGGAATTTCAGCGTTTGAACATTATCAGAATACCTGTTTTACAGAATCTGTAATAAAATTCTTGCCAAAGTATAAGTGCCTGATTTACAGTAG
>NZ_JBMDWV010000236.1:0-2663 GCF_048594605.1 Spirosoma sp. | reverse complement strand
AAAGTAGGTTCAGAGCTAACCGCTTCAATCAAAAGGGTCCGCAATTGCAATTGCGGACCCTTTTGGCAACTACCGTACTACGTACGTATCGCTGATTAGTTTTTGGGTGATTTTATTCCTTCGAATTCAAGCGCCAGCATGATGAATGGTCCTACAGATTTGGGGTCGTTGTCGCGTTTGGCTTCCTTGATGTAGTATTCATACGTACCGTCGCGGTAGGGTGTTCCGCCCAGTCCGGCACCGGCGCAGGCATCGGTAATCACAACCTGACCGTCGGGCTGTGTTTTGATAAAATTGGCCAAAATTCCGTCGTAACCCTTCTGCGCTACGTCCATGTATTGTTTGTCGAGATAGCCTTTTTTGGCGGCTTTTGCCAGAAAATAGACAAACATGGTCGAGCCCGACGATTCCAGATAATTACCTTCTTTTTTGCCGACATCCATCACCTGATACCAGAGACCAGTTTTTGGGTCCTGATACGTAGCGAGGGTTTCCGCGAATTGCTGAGTGATGTCCAGAACCTGCTTGCGCTGTGGATGGTCGGTCGGAAAATACTCCAGTACGTCCACTAGCGTCATAGCATACCAGCCCATCCCCCGTCCCCACACATGTGGCGATTTCCCGGTTTCTTTACTGGCCCAGCGCTGCTCCCTACTTTCGTCCCAACCGTGATGATACAGGCCCGTTTTGGGATCTTTATTGTGTTTATCGATAAGAATGATCTGATTCGCTACGTCGGCAAACAGGTCGGGCTCGTTGAAGGTTTTTGCGTATTGCGCCAGAAACGGCGACGCCATGTACAGCCCATCGAGCCACATCTGATGCGGATAATGCTTTTTGTGCCAGAATCCGCCTTCGCTCGTACGTGGGTGCGTGCGCATCTGGCTACGTAGCAAGCGGATGGCTTTTTCGTATTTCGGATCATGCGTTTTCTCGTATAGGGCAAACAGGAACTTGCCGGGGTTGACGGCATCGATGTTGTATTGCTCCAGCTTATAGGTCTTTATCGTACCATCCGGATTGATCAAATCATCGGCGTATTCCTTAATGTATGCATAGTATTTTTCGTCGCCCGACTGCTTCCACAACGATTCGAGCGCACTACAAACCAGACCCTGGCAGTAGCCCCAGCGTGGCTCTTTCGAAAAATCGAGCATCCATCCTTTCGGATTACGGATCATATCCGAATCAGCCATACGTACCGCCCAGGGCGCATCCGCTGAAACCTGATCGGTACGTTGCTGGGCAAAAATCGATACGTTGACCAGGGTCATTAGTAGCGCAGTACGAATTTTACTTCGTATGTGTATCATTGTTTTATCCGTTTTCAGGCGATAATTAATTCGTTAGAGAGGGAACGGGTTCGACGCGGAACCAGTCGAAATCAGCATAGCCGGAGTCGTTAATTTGCGTGGTGCGGGTACAGAAAATCCCTAGTTTAGCTCCAATCCAGCGGCCTGCTTCGGCCTGAAATGGTTCGCCAGCTTTCGTAAAGCTTTGTCCGTCCAGACTGTAACTGAACTGGCATTTTGCATCGCCAACCACTTCGACTCGCAGATATACAGGCGTTCCGGCGTTGATTTTGGCAATAGCGGTTTCCTGTTCAGGCTTTCCATCTGATGCTTTTTTGCAGACGCCATACACCAGACTTACCCCCTCTTTGCTGCTTTTCAGAACAAGATTTGCGTAACTCATCCCCATGATAATCAAGCCTGTTCGCTCATTTTCCAGTTTCGGGTTTGGCTTGAACGTCACCTTCGTGGTCGCCATAAACCGTTCGGCCGGAAATTTCTGAAGCAACAGATTCGGTACGTCCCAGCTGTTTTTGGCATCGTCGGGTGTTTTGTAGGAATAAAGACGTAGTGTACTCTGCTTGCTCATGGTGTGCCAGATGCCTTTCGGGTTAGCCTGCCATTGCCATTGTAAACCTAACGTAGTGCCATCGAATTCGTCCGATTCGGGCGGTGAAGCGATGGGATACGTCTTGCCCACTGCCGGTTTTTTGTAAGTCAGCGCTGGCTCACCTTTTCCATCGCCGTCGGCATCCACGCCAATAACGGGCCAGTCGTTCACCCATTTCATCGGTTGCAGATGCACTACGCGACCATACGCTTCTTTATCCTGAAAATGCAAAAACCAGTCTTCAGACTTGCCATTAATCGGTGACGTATCGACCCAGGCGCCCTGATGCGGACCATTGATCGAGCTTTTTCCCTGATCCATCACCACTTTTCGTTCGTAAGGGCCGTAGATGCTTTTCGAACGTAGTACCAATTGCCAGCCCGTCGGCACACCACCCGCCGGAGCGAAAATGTAGTAATAGCCGTTCCGTTTGTAGAATTTCGGTCCTTCGATAGTTGGGTCGGTTTCGTGGCCGTCGTACACAATCACGCCTTCATCGACCACCTTTGAGCCATCGGCATTTAGTTTCTTAATGGTTATCACGCTTTTGATACCCGCCCGGCTACCCGCCCAGCCATGCACCAGATAAACCTGTCCGTTATCGTCCCAGAGCGGACATGGATCAATCAATCCTTTACCACCTTCCACCAGCACAGGTTCCGACCACGGACCCGCCGGATTTTTGGCTTTGGTCAGGTAAATACCGAAATCAGGATCAGGGTAATAAAGGTAAAACTCGTTGTTATGGTAACGTATCGCAG
>NZ_JBMDWV010000235.1:0-24858 GCF_048594605.1 Spirosoma sp. | reverse complement strand
GACGAGAAGGTAGAGTTACGAGTCTGAAAGTGAGGATCTGCGTCTTTACCGATAATCGCTGCGACTCCGATATAGAGGACCGCTGCCTTATTCGGAGAAGTTTTCCTCGCCTTACGCCCGTCGTAATCAGTTATTACGCTAGGCATCAGATGCCGCAAAACGTTAATTAAAAGATTATGACTTCCCAACACACAACGTCTGCCGTTGAAGACCCTCAGACTAAATATCCCCAACCACCCCAGCCTGAGCAACAGCAGGAGGTGCCAGGTACTGAAGCCCAGATGCAGCCCAAGGCCGATCATGGCGAAACCTCTTATAAAGGATCAGGTAAATTAGCTGGCCGTAAGGCCCTCATTACAGGAGGAGATTCCGGTATTGGCCGGGCTGTAGCCATTGCCTTTGCCCGCGAAGGTGCCGACGTATTGATTTCATATCTGAATGAAGAGGAAGACGCGCAGGAAACTGCCCGCTACGTTGAAGAAGCAGGCCGAAAGGCGGTTTTAGTGGCTGGCGATATACGGGACGACAACCACTGTCAGCAACTTGTGCAGCGAGCAGTCGATGAACTGGGCGGGCTGGATATTCTGGTCAACAATGCTGCTTATCAGATGGCGCAGAAATCATTGCAGGACATCACCAATGAGCAACTGGAGCGTACGTTTCAGACGAATATTTTCTCGATGTTTTATTTGTGCCGGGCCGCCGAAAAGCACCTGAAGCCGGGTAGCACAGTCGTCAACACAACGTCGATCAACGCCTATAAACCAGGCCCGACGTTGCTGGATTACGCAGCTACCAAAGCAGCCATCCAAAATTTTACGGCTAATCTGGCTCAGGTATGGGCAGAAAAAGGCATTCGGGTTAACTGTGTGGCGCCAGGGCCAATCTGGACTCCCCTGATTCCAGCGACCATGGATACCGAAAAAGTGAAAAATTTTGGCCAGGATGTACCGTTGGGACGGGCAGGCCAACCCGCTGAACTGGCCCCCGCTTATGTGTTACTGGCTTCCAATGATTCAAGTTATATGACAGGAAGTACTGTGCAGGTGACTGGTGGAACGCCATCGATTTAAGTAAAATGGTGTGCTACTGCCGATAAGGCAGTAGCACACTACCTGAGTGAATCAACACCCCTTAAGAAGGTTTCAGCAGAAGATCACAAATATGGTAAAAGCGATCAGGACCTGGCCAGGCTGATTAACACCAGGCCGATCAGATAAGTGATACTCATCAGCCAGAGGTAGCGGCTGGCTTTTGGCGGAGCACCCTCAAACTCTTTCCAATAGAATATTCCCCAAAATACGGAAATGATTGTAGCTCCCTGACTAAGGCCATACGATACGGCATCTCCTGCCTGTTTGGAGCCGATTAGCAGGGCGATCATCCCGACGCCCCACAGCAAGCCGCCCGATAAACCAATAAAGTGTTCACGACGTCCTGTAGTCTGGTAATTCAACTGGCCATCTTCATCTGGCAGGGCAAACCGCCGGACCAAATGCTCAACCAATGGGTTACTCGCTGCCAATCCAATGGCAAATAAGGCAAAACCTGTATAGGGCGTCAACAAGCCAGCATCCGGTTGGCTTAGGTCTTTGACCAGTGAAGACGAAATAAGCCAAAAGAAGAAACCGGCAATCAGCCCACCACCCAGCGCAATCCAAACCCCCCGGTTTCCGCCAGAATTCTCCTGAGTGTCGGCGTTCTCCTGTTTTGTCTGGTAAGCCAGCGCACTAAAAAGCATAGCCCCAAGGATGGCTCCCCCGCCAATGGCCAATAATGGCACGCTGCCTTGCGGCTCCGCCAGGTAATTGACAACCAGACCAACCGCCAGCGACAGACCAGTACCCACTGGCATCGCAATGGAAATTCCGGCCATACTTATGCCTACTGTGAGTAGCATATTGCCGATGTTGAACACAATGCCCCCTGCCACCGCCAGCAGTATATTGTTTAGCTCCGCCTGTCGTATATCGGCCATCACTGAACGACCCCGTTCACCAAAACTGCCTACCGTGAAAGCCAGTACCACCGACGCCAACAGAATACCATACACATAATCCCGATAGAAAACGTAAAGCGGGGCCGATTGCGTGACCGATTTCTGCGCATTGGTCCAGGAACCCCAGCAAAGCATTGTAAGCAGGCAAAGTCCAAAAGCCAGGGCTGGTTGATTAATGATGAACATAGTCGTATAGCATTTGCGCAATGGATTTGAATCTAGTCATCATTACCTGATGGTCGAAGCTTGCTTACGTTTTCAAGTAAAAAGCCAGATGAGTAGTTGGGACAAATGAGAAAACGGCCTGAAATCGCCAGCATGCGCCCGGTCTCATTCGATACGTTCATTAAGACGGCTAATTCTAGGCGGATATGGTCATAGGTCAATTGGCATCTTAAGGCCAACGGTGCATCAGCAGGCAGACAGGAGAAGGTACGGACAACTGATCGCCAGTGGCTTTCATCTCGCTACTGCTTGAATCCAGCCTGAACACTGTGATCGTGTCGGATTTCTGATGGCCAATCAGGACGTACTGACTGGCCTCATCGACCAGAAAATTTCGAGGTTCGTCGCCACCAGTATACTGTAGGTTACACTGGGTTAGCTTTCCTTCATTGCTCAGCGAAAAAATAGCCAGCGTATTGTTTCCCCGGTTTGTTACGTATAGGTACTGGCCTCTGGCATCCAGGTGAATATCACCGCCTGAGCGCTCGCCTGAATAGGTTTCCGATAAAAAGGGGATATCGTCTTGTACCAATTCAACCGTATCGGTCTGGCAATCTCGTCTGAACGTAGCCACCGTCGAGCTTATTTCCTTGAGACTATATACCCACTCATCTTCAGGGTGAACGGCAATCATGCGCGGACCAGAACCAGCTGATACGTGTAGGTAAGGCGTTGTTGGGCATACACTAATCTTGCCCTGCTGTTCGTCGATCTGGTAAATGTAAACTTTGTCTGTTCCCAGATCCGATACGTACAGCAATCGATTATCCATCGAAACAACAGCCGAGTGGACGTGCGGAGCGTCTTGTCGCTCCGGATTGGGTCCTTGACCAGTATGCCTGATAAGCTGGCTGGCTTCACCTAGTGATCCGTTCTCTAAAATGGGTAGCACGGTGAGGCTACCGCTACCGTAATTCGAAACGAACGCTAGCTTACCACGTCGATCAACACTAATATGACAAGGTGCCTGACCGTGGGTTAATTGTTGGTTCAGGAAGGTCAACTGGCCAGTTTGTGGATCAATAATATAAGCGTCGACGCTTCCGGAATGATCTGGTCCCTGATCATCTTCCTCATTGACCGCATATAAATACTGACCTGCTGGATGAATGGCCAGAAAAGAAGGACTTTTTCCATGACTGACCGTTTGCTGTAGTTGAACGGTACCGCTTTGTGGATCGAAGGCAAATACGTAAATGCCTTTACTGGCTCGTACGGAGTACGTACCGACGTACAGTATGGAGTTGGGTGGGTGAGGTTGTGTCATGCGTGAGGTAATTCGGCCGATTGGCATAAAAGGTTAATGTGCTTCTACCTCTGCATAACACTATCATAGATTGGCAAGCCACTACGTCCAGGCTGATTGTGAGCATCCGGCCTGGACGTAGTGGCTTGCCAATCCTGAATTTTAAAATCAGGCTTTTTACGAAACTAGTCGTGATTCAGCACAATCCGGCCGTTCTTTTTGGGAGCCGAAGCGGTCGATTTTCCCAACAAGGCGTTCCAGGCGTCGACGGTTTTGGCTAATGAAAATACGTCACCCATGTTAATCCTCAGTTTCCCTTCGTTTATCAGGTTGGCTATTTTGGATAAGCCATCGTGAGAAGGTTGCAACTGCGCAAACGTAGCATGAATGTTAAATTTGGCAGCTAAGTCGGATGAAACCGGCTGAGTTGTTGAAACAAGATAGCCCCCCGCTTTGATGAGCCCGTAAGACCGCTGTTGTACTTCGCCCCCAACCAGATCAATCACTGCATCTACCTGGTTCGTCACCGATTCGAAGGACTCGCTTTTGTAATCGATGAACGTATCGGCACCCAGCGATTTTACGTAATCCTCTGGGTCGGCCTCCGCGGTTACGATGACCTTCGCGCCAGCCTGATGAGCGAACTGAATCGCGTAGGACCCTACCGCACCAGCACCGCCATGGATCAGAATAGTTTGGCCGCTTTTCAGGTGAGCATCCTGAAAGATCACTTGAAAAGCCGTTTCGGCGGCCACAGGAACGGAAGCGGCTTCAATGAAGCTTAACGAGCGGGGTTTTACCGCAATAAATTGAGGATTTATGCTGATGTATTCGGCATTGGCTCCTCCAAATAAGCTTGCCCCGTACACTTCATCGCCTACATTAAAACCTTGTACCTGTGAGCCGACGGCTTCGATTATCCCGGCAAAATCAATGCCTGGAATCCAGGGTAGGGGTAGCGGGAAAACCGCTTGCATAGCACCGGATGCTTTCAGGATATCGAGTTTGTTGACGCCAGACGCCAGAATCCGAACTAATACGTCAGTGGATGCAGAAGTGGGCGTAGTGATCTCTTGAAAATGTAAGCTTTCAGCTGGACCATAATCGGGTAATACGATTGCTTTCATGTTAGTTTGATTTGCTAGTTGATTCGAGTAGTGTAAGGTAATCCGTGTAGCCCTGTGCTCCGGGCGTATAGAGGGTTGCGTAATCTGGCTGGTTAAACTCAGCATGCTGAGCGATGCGTTCGGCCAGATCGGGGTTGGCCAAAAAAGAGCGTCCGAAGGCAACGAGGTCGGCAAAACCGCTGTGTAAAGCTGACTCGGCGGTTTCGGGCGTCAGGCCGTTGCACAAGATGATAGTGCCGGTAAACGAGCTACGGATCGCATCCAGGGTTCTTTGCGGAATGGGCGTGTTGACAGCGATATGAATGTAGGCAATACCGATCGCGTCAAGCTCCTGTGCCAGATAACGATAGGTTTCATGCACCTCGTCATCGGCATAAGGTGCCAGATCGCCCAGCGTGGAATGGGGTGAAAAACGGATGCCTACTTTTTCGGGGCCAATCGCATTGGCTACAGCTTTGGCAAGTTCAGTAATCAGCCGGCTGCGATTTTGAATGCTGCCCCCGTACGCATCCGTTCGGTTGTTGACGACCGGGTTTAGAAACTGCTCGAGCAGATAGCCATTGGCTCCGTGAAGTTCAACTCCATCAAACCCGGCTTTGAGCGCATTTTGGGCCGCAGCAACGTATCCTCGTATCACCTCCGCAACACCCGTGGTCGTTAATGCCTGAGGTTGTGAGTAATCCTGTAGCCCTGCTGTATCAGTAAAGATCTGACCGGCGGCTTTTAGGTCGGAAGCGCCTACTAAAACAGCTCCATGCGGGAGGTTGTCCTGATGACCGATGCGTCCGGTGTGCATCAGTTGCACAAAGATTTTACTGCCATCGGCATGGACGGCCGACGTAACGGTTTTCCAGCCATCTATCTGATCGCTGGAAAAGATACCGGGTATACGTGGATAGCCCAGGGCTTCGGGAGTGGGTGCTGTCCCTTCTGTAATGAGTAGCCCGGCTCCCGTCCGCTGACCGTAGTACTGGGCCATTAACGCGTTGGGCAGGTTATCGATGGCGCGGCTGCGGGTCATGGGGGCCATCACCAGGTGATTTTTAAGGCTTAGCCCCCCTTTTGTAAATGGCGTCAGAATCTTGTTCATAATTTGTGGTTGTTTGAACACCACAAATGTCCGCCAGGCTTTGCGCCTTAAATAGTTGGAAAAGACGCATAAATAGTCCTATCCGCCGGAAGTGTATTTTTTGGGTTTTACGCCGTAATGTTTTTCGAATAACCGGCTGAAATGGCTTAAATTGGTAAAGCCTAATTGATTGCCGACGTCCGTGACGGAGTAGCCACCCTGCTTTAACAGAAAGGCTGCTTCTTCCATCCGGGCTTTCTGGAAGTAATTATAGATGCTGTCGCCGAACACTTGCCTGAAGAGGTCTTTCAGTTTAGTTTCACTCATGCCAACCAGTTTCGACAGATGGGCTAAGTGGGGCGGTTGACCCAGATCCGAGAGAACGGCCGTTCGAACGATAAATAATTTATCAATGTCGTCTTTGTTGATTGGACTATGGCGAACCTGGTCTCGCTTGAGGAGCTGTTCAAAGACCAGTAACATCAACTCCTGTACTTTAATGCGATAATACAAGCTACTCAGCTCGCCGTCCTGCCGGGCAGCGGTTACCTGCTTAAGCGTTTTCTGCACATCAGGGCCCATGCTTTCGTAGAATAGAAAACCCGGCGATCCACTCAGAATCGTCTGGATTACGGGGTTGGGATTTTGGATGGCCAGCATGCTTTTCAGACGGGCAGACGTAATGCCAACCACGGTAAAATTGATCGCTGTATTTGCCGGAAAGCGAATAACAGATTCTAAATCTGGAGAAGAAATCTGGATAGCAAACTGGGTGCTTTTAGCGAGCCGAACGGGCTGCTCCTGAACGGCTGTAGACAGGTTCGCCAGTTCTTCGTTACTGTGAAAAATGACGCTAACCAAATCATAAATTTTATCCGCTGGCCGGCGTTTAATCACAAAGTCTTCCTTTAAGGTGTACTGATGAATGAGTAATTTGAACTCAGGGTCCAGGTCAATCTTTTTGACGTAGCCTTTACCAAACGTAGCGGGTATATTCAATGTGTCGCCGTGAACCGGAATACCAAATTTTTGCCCAAAGCTGGTTAAAAAATTAAAGCCTGAATTGGCTGCAAACTCAAACTCCATAGTTCGTTACGTAATGAATTGTCGATTGATTGGTAAAGGACGTAACCACTCAGAAATCGTTTTCGTTTGGTATCGCAAATCCGGCTGTTGTTTCGTTCATATACTGAACGATTAGGCGCTTGCTGAGCTTAGCCAGGTGAAGAGACTTTACTAGGGTTTCCCCTAAATTTACAGGAAGTCGGGTTTTCACTATTCCCAAAGCCGTGTACTTAATCCTAATTTTGCTAAACAAAGTTCTATTTTACCGAATTGTTCAATTATTTAATTGAACGGTTAAATTAGAATAGACTATTAACCAGGTTTTTCTTGACAATAGCTTTTGTCAATCAATCGATTCCATGATACGAGTATTGATCGCTGATGACCATAATGTCTTTGTGGAAGGCATTGAATCACTGATTTCCGGCTCTCCGGAAATTGAGGTAGCACAGCGCTGTTACAGTGTGTCATCGGTAGTAGAGCAACTGGCGCATGTGGCCATTGATGTCGTGTTGCTGGACATTTCATTTCCGCACATCGACGATGGACTTGGGCTGTGTGAGTACATCACCCGCACGTATCCAAACACCAACGTAGTGGCCCTGACTATGCACGATGATGCCAGCCTGATCAAGCGGATCGTGAAAAAAGGAGCGAAGGGTTATCTGTTGAAAAATACAACCAAAACGGAGTTGTTGCAGGCGATCCGGACGGTGTATCAGGGAAAGCCTTATTTCAACGAGATCATTACGTCGATTTTGCTGCACGATGGACCAAAAGCAAAGAAATCGGCGGCCGGGGTTAAACCGAACCTGACACCGCGTGAGTCGGAAGTGCTGATGCTCATGGCGCAGGGATTAACAACCCAGCAAATGGCCGCTCAACTGTTCGTTAGTGCCAAAGCGGTTGAGTTTCACCGGAGTAGTTTGCTCATGAAATTCAGCGTACCGAATACGGCGCTGCTGATCAAAACGGCCATGGAAATGCAATATATTGATTAACAGAATCTTGCTTCAAAGATTATCTCGCTATATGCTTCGATACGCTACGTACCTTCTGGTGAAAAAAACAGGCCTGGGAGCTGCAATGCTCGTAGTACTGTCTGTTTTGTGCCAGTCGGTAAGCGCTGTAGCGCAGACGTCGGGCATTGATAGTCTTAAAAAAGAAATCAGGCAACTGGTTGTCCGTAATCGATACGTCCCTGCGGCTAAAGCTTATGAGCAACTAGGCGGGCTTTATCACAAATTGTACGGCTACAACAAATACACCCTGGATTCGTATTTCAACAGCCTAAAATATTATAGTCTGGATGGTGATTCTGCGGGGTATTACAATGCGCAACTGTCGATCGGTGATTACTACCTGCATGATTATTTCATGCAGCCGTCGGCAGAGAAATACCTCAACAAAGCGCGCCAGTATTTTGAGCGAACGCGCAACATGCCCAAAGTGATTGAGTGCCGACTGGCTCTGGCGAATATCGCTCAGCAGAAAAACCCTATACCGGCTGGTTTGCTGACAGATTTGCGCGAAACCGAGCGAATGAGTGAACAAAATAAGCAGGAATTTTCGCAGGCGTATGCACTTAATTTGCTGGCTAATACGTACTTACGATTTAAAAACCCAGACTCGGCACAGTATTTCGTTAATCGGAGCCTAATCCTATCGAAGCGCTTGAATATCAGATGGTTAATTAGCCTGAATCATTTTTATCAGGGGATTGTCGAGCAGTTCGGTAATCATTCGGAAAAGGCTATCGACGCGTATCAGCGGAGTTACACACTGGCCGAAGCGGAAAAAAATGTGGCCATGCTGCGGGAGTTGTCCAAGCATTCTGCCGACGCCTATTCCCACATGGGGAATTACAAGAGTGCCTATGAGTCATCGCTGAAGACGCTCGATTTTGCGAATCAGTTTTACGAATCTGAGCAAACCAAAAGCATCCGATTGCAGGAGCTGGATAGTCAGATTAAGACGCTGGCGGTTGAAAAACAATTGGCTGAAGAGCAAAGTCAGGGACAGCGTTTTCTGAATTCGGTGCTGGTGGGTGTGCTGTTGATTAGCATTGCGGGCGTAGCGGCTTTGGTGTTCCTACGTCGTCAGCAAAAATTGATTGCGCGTCAGCAGGCCGTCATTGCCCAGCAACAAATTCGCCAGCTGGAATTGAAGTCGCTACGTGCCATGATCGAAGGGCAGGAAGGCGAGCGGAGCCGGATTGCCCGCGATTTGCACGATGGGTTGGGTATTCAGCTCTCGCGCATCAAGCTGTTTGTAGAAGCACATCAGGAACAACTACCGTTGTCCGTTAAAGAGCCATTGAACCAGTTTCTGGATGAAGCTTGCACCGAAACGCGACTGATTTCGAATGATTTGCGTCCCTATGCTCTATCGACATTCGGACTGATTCCGGCGCTGGAGGATCTGGTGCAAAAGCTAAATCTGGTTAACGAAACAACGCTGGTACTGGAGCATTACGGCGAACTGCCAACCCTGGGCGAGGAAGCGTCGGCTATGCTTTTTCGTGTGATTCAGGAACTACTAAATAATGCGCTGAAACATGCTCATGCGCAAACGATTACGGTGCAGATTATGACCAACGATGAAACCGCTTTAATCAGCGTCGATGATGACGGACAGGGTGGTGATTTTTCAGAAGAACCTACAAATGGCAATGGATTGGCCAACATTAAATCACGGATAGCGTACCTCGGTGGGCAGGTGATGTGGCAAAGCGAAGCGGGAAAAGGTACGTCGGTCATGATTTCGCTGCCGATGCAGAAACTTATTAAATCAACTACAGTCATCGCTTAGTGAACGCATTTCGAGCATCTGACCAGGATGCGTATACATAAATTAGCCTAGTAACCCTATTACTTAAGTTCACAATTAATTTCTATTGTATATGATCAAACATGTGCTTTCGGGGGCTTTCCTCCTGAGCAGCTGGATGAGTGTCCATGCGCAGGAGCGAGTCATAACCAGCGCAGCCGTGGGCAAAACTCCACCCGCCTTGGCAACCAACAAAGCGGCTAAAACCGCTGCCAGTGCCGTGTCGGATACGAAAGGCCCGGTGAAAGGAACCGTGTCCGACGAAAAAGGAAATACGCTTCCCGGTGCGACTGTCTCGATAAAAGGAACGACGCTCGGTACGACAACCGATGTAAATGGCGCGTTCACGCTTAATATGCCTGCCGGTTCCAAAGTGTTGGTGATCTCGTTTATCGGGATGAAGACGCAGGAGGTCGAAGTTGGCTCACGTACTACCCTGAACATTACGTTACAGACGGGCGATCAATCGCTTGATGAAGTGGTGGTTATCGGCTACGGTACGGCCAAGCGTTCTGACGTTACGTCCTCAATTACTACCGTAAAAGCGGCTGAGCTGAAAGACATTCCGGCGGCTGGTATCGATCAGTTGTTGCAGGGTAAAGCGGCCGGGGTAACTGTCACCAGCAATGGCGGCCAGCCTGGCGGGGGCGTATCGGTACAGGTGCGGGGCGTTACGTCGATCAACAGCAACGACCCGTTGTTTGTGATTGACGGCGTACCGTTTGTGCGCGGTAATACGTCCAACAGCACGGGTTATGCCGGTCTGGGCGGGGGCGATGGACAAACTGGAAACAGCGTTATGGCCATGTTGAACCCCAACGATATTGAGAGCATCGACGTACTGAAAGATGCGTCGGCGCAGGCAATTTACGGTTCGCAGGCGGCTAACGGGGTGATTCTGGTGACCACCAAGAAAGGCAAGCAGGGTGAAGGCAAGATCAACTACGAGATGTATACGGGCGTTCAGGAAGTGGCCCGACGACTGGACCTAATGGATTTGCGGGATTTCGCCCGGTATCAGAACGAGGTTCTGCCCATTATCGGGAACCCGGTGGCCGACGAGTTTAAAAATCCGGATTTGCTGGGTAAGGGTACCGACTGGCAGGAAGCCATGTTCCAGCACGGAAAAATCAACAACCACCAATTGAGTTTTTCGGGCGGAAAAGACAAAACGACGTATTATCTGTCGTTAAACTACTTCGACAACAAAGGAATTCTCTTGGGTTCGGATTTTAAGCGGTACGCCAGCCGGTTTAGCCTCGACTCTCAACTAAAAAACTGGGTCAAAGTGGGACTCAGCGCTAACGTATCACGTAGCATCCAGAACGTATCGCTGGCCGACGCTGCCGAAGGAACAATCTGGTGGGGCGCTTCGACCAGTCCGTTGGTTCCGGTGAAAAACCTCGACGGTACGTGGGGTGGTGGCCAGACGGTTGGTGGCGTGCAGTACAACAATGCCAACCTGGTCGGAAACAGCCAGTTCCGGGGCAATACCAAAACCTCGAACAACGTATTCGGAAGTTTGTACGCCGAACTTCAACTGACCAAAGACCTGTCGCTACGTAACGAACTGTCATATTCGCTGGGTCAGGACAACAACATTGCGTTCCAGAAAGCGGGTAACGTAGGTGGTACGTCGTTCCGCAGCAAACTGATTGATTCGCGTTCCGATAGCTACTACTGGTCGCTGACGAATTATCTGGCTTACAACAAAAATTTGCAAAAACACGGTATTCAGGCCACAGTAGGTCATCAGGTGCAGAACTCCTACTACCAGTCGATTTCGGGTACGAAAGTGGATTTGCAGGCTAATATCTTCGACCTCAACACGGGCAGCGCCGATCAGACAACTTGGGGCCTGAGCGGTGGAAAAGGCCAGTGGGCTATGGAGTCGTACTTCGCGCGCGCCAATTATACGTATGACGATCGGTACTCATTATCGGCCAGTTTCCGGGCGGATGGCTCGTCGAATTTCGGACCGAACAACCGCTGGGGTTACTTCCCCGGCTTATCGGCAGGCTGGACGATCTCGAACGAGAAATTCCTGAAAGGAAAAATCTCGAACGTACTGAATTACGCGAAATTACGGGTTGGCTACGGACTGGTGGGTAATCAGAACTTCCCCGGTGGCGCTCCGAACCCAGCCTACGTTGGTGCCGTGCAGTTCTTCTCAGGCCCGGTAGGTTTCGGTTCATCGAACATGATCAACGGGATTCCGAATCCAAACCTGAAATGGGAATCAGTGACAACAACCAACGCTGGTATTGACCTTGGCTTCCTGAACGGACGTATCGACGCGACAATTGACGTGTACAAGAAGGTGACGTCGGACATGATCATCTTCCTGACTGGCCCGAACCTGATTGGTGTGGGTGATCAATGGGACGATCTGAAAGCACCGCTGGGTAATGCCGGTCAGATGACCAATACGGGTGTCGATATTGGCCTGACAACGACTAACATTAAAAAAGGCAATTTCAGCTGGAAGACCAACGTAGTATTCACGCAATTTACCAACAGCTACGATCGGGCAGCTAGTGCGGCCTCGGCGCTGGACGGTAAAGTCTATTACAACAACTACCTCGTTACGCACACCACACCGGGTCGGCCTGTTGGCTCCTTCTGGGGATTGGTGACGGATGGGCTGTTCCGGACGCAGGGCGAACTGGATGCCAGTCTGCCACAGTTTGGCTATAAAGTGAATCAAACCGAGACCTGGCTGGGCGACATCCGCTTTAAGGACATCAACGGCGATAAGAAAATCGACGCGCAGGACTATACGTACCTTGGCAGTCCGCTACCGAAATTCACCTGGGGCTTCACCAATACGTTAAACTACGGCGATCTGGATTTGTCGATTTTCCTGCAAGGCAGTCAGGGAGGTAAAGCGTTTAACTTCCTGCGCTGGCAACTGGAAGGGCTGAACAACGCCTATACCAACCAGATGAAAACGGTAACGGATCGCTATACAGAGTCTAATACAGACGGTGCGCTTCCCCGGTTCACGAATACGAACAAGAACAATACCGCTATGTCGGACCGCTACGTAGAAGATGCGTCTTATGCTCGTATTCAGAATATTACGCTCGGCTACCGACTTCCGAAAACGTTACTGAATCGGGTAAAGATTCAGAACCTGCGGATTTATGGCTCGATTCAGAATCTGAAAACCTTTACGAAATACTCGGGCTATGATCCTGAAATCGGTGCGTTCAACAACAGCATCAAACTGATGAACGTCGACACGGGTCACTACCCAAACCCACGTACGTTCACCGTAGGCGCGAATCTGCAATTTTAAAAAAATACCCCCAACCCCCTGAAGGGGGCTTAAGTCAAGTGTAGACAAGTAAAGCCCCCTTCAGGGGGTTGGGGGTAAAACCAACAAAGTCATGAAAATCAAGTCATTATATGCCCTGATATTACCGGCGGTGCTGTTGTCTTCCTGCTCGAAAGACTTCATTGACCGACCTTCTTTGTCAGGCACCACAACCGGTAACTATTACAACAACGCGGACGAAGTCCGGGCCGCGACCAGTACGCTTTACAGCGGGTTGCCCTGGCGTAACTACGAAAGCCGGGCGCAGGATGCCATCGGCGACGTAATGGGCGGCAACATGTTTACCTACACCGATGTGGAGTATCTGAACTTTACCGTCTCGTCGGCTTCCGACCGGATTGGTGCGGCCTGGGGCGCGTTCT
This sequence comes from Spirosoma sp., assembly GCF_048594605.1. Lineage (GTDB taxonomy): Bacteria > Bacteroidota > Bacteroidia > Cytophagales > Spirosomataceae > Spirosoma. Next base: position 11,596 of record NZ_JBMDWV010000235.1, on the reverse strand, counting down.
ACAAGATCATTGGCTACTCCAACGTCATGATCAAAACCTTTGAAGAAAAGAAAGCGGCTGGTGGCGGTGCGGCTTACCTGGACCCCGCCATTGCCGAATGCCATTTCATTCGGGGCATGCTTTATTTCTACATCGCCCGTACGTGGGGAGCGGCTCCGATCATTACCGATCCCGGCGCAACAGCACTTTCGGGTAATTTCAATATCCCGCGTTATCTGCAAAAAGACGTACTGCGGTTTGCACTCGAAGAGCTAAAATTGGCCGAAGCCGGTTTGCCTGATTCGGACGTACCGGGCCGGGTGACGAAGTACGCAGCCAAGGCGCTGATGGCCAAAATGTACCTCTACAGCAAAGATTACGCGAACGCCAAAACCAAAGCTGAGGAAGTCATCAACTCCGGCAAATACCGACTGGTAGACGATTACACGGGCATGTTCACCAAGATGAGCATGAACAACAATGCCGAGGCAATCTTTTCGATTCAGCACCAGTTTGCGCAGGACCCCTGGGGAACGGGCAACATCAAAAACCCTGACCGCGGGGCGGGAGCACTACGTACCGCTGAAGCTGATGCCTGGGAAATGTACGTACCGTCGCTGGACATGCTGAAGGAATACGAATTTGGCGATTTGCGCCGGAAATGGTCGGTGATGGAGCAGGGTTGGACCAATCCGAGCTGGAAACCTCAGCGTGCTAATGCGCCTAAATACAATGAATTCATGGCCAACGGTTTTAAATACGATACGTTGCAGCCAACTGCCGATGGTGGAAGCTTAAGCCCAACCCGCGCTAACCTGGTCAAATACTTCGCCGGTCCGGGTAAAAGCTTTGGCGGTGAGCCTGTATTGGGCCAGAATTCGGGCAACAACGTAGTGCTGCTACGTTACGCCGATGTTCTGCTGATTTATGCGGAAGCAGTGCTGGCGGGTGGCGCATCTACCTCGGATGCCAAAGCACTCGATGCGCTGAATCAGGTAAGACGCCGGGCTGGTCTGACTCCGAAAACGGCCATAACCAACGACGACATTCTGCACGAACGTCGGGTTGAGTTTGCCTTCGAAGGTGATTATTGGTACGACATTCAGCGGCAGGGGTTTGCCAAAGCCAAGTCGATCATCGAGAAACAAAACCGGGGAACCGTAACGGGCGCTACGTACCTGACCAATTTCACCGAAGACAAAATGTTTCTGCCGATTCCGGCGGGCGAGATTGTGCAGGATCCTGAATTGGGCAAAGATCCCGTTCCATACTACAACTAATTTCCACTGAGCAAGCTGATGAAATTTAATCAAATAAACCGAATAGCAGGGGTGGCTCTTCTGGCTGTAGTAGCCGGTTTGGGGATGAGTTCCTGCACAAAAGATACCGACGGCACGCCACAGATTCCAGCTGGTAATCCCGTTTTGACGAAGATTATGCCGGACTCAGCCGCTGGTGGCGCCATCGTTACGTTGACCGGTACTGGGCTGGGCGATATACGTAGCATTGTCTTCGAAAAACAAAACGTACCGGCCGGTTTTCAACCGACGCTCAATACTGAGAACGTATTGATTTTCCGGGTGCCAACTGACGTATTGGGGGGTAAGCAAAACATTACGTTCACCAACAGTGCAGGCAATACGCTAACCGTTCCGTTTAAGGCGCTGGCGTACCCGACCGTTTCGGACGTATCGAATTACAACTTCACGAAAGGAACAGTCATTACACTCACGGGCAACAACTTCGACGACGTAACAGCTGTAGCGATTGCCGACTCGGTGAAAGGAATTTCGGATGCTGCTACAGTGGTGTCGAAATCAAAAACACAGCTGGTTGTTCAGATGCCGACGACTACGCTTACGCGTGGTACGTTAAGCATCACAAATGGCACGGGACGGATGCGGACCAAGCAGGAATTCGTGAACGTTGATAAAGCGTATCAGATCTTTGCTGATGCTTACGGTGCTGGTTTTCAGGATGGTTCGTGGGGTGATGCGGGCGCCATCTCGACCAAGGAGTTTAAATCAGGTGCGGCTTCGGTTGGCAAAAACTTCCAGAAAGGAAACTGGCATTTGATCGCGTTTGCCAACTGGTCGTCGTCTGCTATTCCGTACTCGGCGGACTATACCTACGTAACGGGCTGGATCAAAGGCGCTTCGGCCGATTATTCATTATATCTGACTACCGACGCTGGCAAAGCCGCATTCGGCGACTATGTGGAAGCGAATAAGATCGACGTAAAAGCGGGCGTTTGGAATTACTTCAAAATCAAGCTGTCGGACATGGATTTCTGGATGGCTGGTAAAACGTTAAAGCAGGTGGGCTTTCGTATTAAAGGTCCTGATAAACAGGATGAAACGTTCTATTTTGATGATATTATGCTGGTGAAGTAACAACATTATAAACCGCCGAAAGACTTTCCCGTAGCGCCAACGCCTACGGGAAAGTCATATATGGAGATTACTTATTTCTATGAAATTGTTTTTACCCACCAGACAGAAGTCGTTTGCGTTTTTTCTTGCCTTATACGTAGTGAGCAGTCTATCCGCTTGTCGGGCGGCTGAATCGGTAGTTTCGGCCGATACCGTGCAGAAGCCGGGCAATCGGGTACTTCCCACAAAACCAACTGGTCAACTGGTTAATGGCCGTGCTACGTCGTCGACAAAAGGATTGTTTTCGTATTTAATCAGTCAGTATGGGCAAAAAGTCATATCGGGGCAGCAGGATGATGTGGAGTATGTATTGGAAAAAACCGGAAAAGAACCTGCCGTTGGGGCCTTCGATTTGATGGAGTATTCGCCTAGCCGTCTTCCGTTTGGTGGTAAACCGATACGTACCAGTGAAGACTGCATTAAGTGGGCAAAAAAAGGGGAGGGGCGAGGCATTATCAGCCTGTGCTGGCACTGGAACGCCCCCACCGATCTGATCAATCAGGCGCCTGATAAACTCTGGTGGAGCGGTTTTTACACACGGGCTACTACGTTCGATCTGGCGGCTACGCTGGCCGATAAAAACGGAGAGCGGTATAAGCTTTTGCTGCGTGACATTGACGCCATCGCGGAGCAACTCAAAAAGTTTCAGGAGGCCGACGTACCGGTACTGTGGCGACCACTGCATGAAGCGCCCGGCGGCTGGTTCTGGTGGGGGGCAAAAGGGGCAGGTCCATTTAAAGAACTCTGGCAAATCCTGTACGATCGGCTGACGAATGACCATCAGCTCCATAATCTGATCTGGGTATATACCGGTACTGATATCATCAGCCCTGAATGGTACCCCGGCGATCAATACGTTGATATCGTCGGTCTGGATATTTATACGGACCCGACCGCTACGCTGACCAGTAATTGGGTGAATGTACAGACTATGTTCAACGGTAAAAAAATGGTGACTCTCTCAGAAGTAGGCCATCTGCCCAGGCCGGAAAATGTGCGCACATTGAATACGTGGTGGTCCTGGTTTGCCGTCTGGAATGGCGCGGACTGGATCAAAAAACAACCCGTCGATTTACTGAAATCCGTTTACACCGATACGGACGTCGTCACCCGCGATCAATTACCGGATTGGCGCAATCGCTGACCTTTAATGACTGGTGAAAAAGAACAATGTCGTATTGAAAACGCTCAGTGACACTATTCTTTTTCATCAGTTACGGGTGTTACGTTCTGGAAATTGATCGACCGCAATGGCCAGCCTAGGGAAGCATCGCGATCTGGTAAGATTTATGTACGTAGTCCCTTGTTTTTGATATTCCTGAGCGATTTCAGGAAAACGCAAACAAGGGACGGGCCCCTGTCAAGAGATGGTCATGGCTTACCGGGGTAACCCAGGGCAGAGCGGGCTGCGTAGGCCGCATCGTAGAGCGCGTTGAAACATTTGAGGAAAGAATCCATGCCATTGGTAACATCCCACAGGGGCAGATACACCACGATCGATACGTCGGTAAGCGGATCGTAGGCGATCAGGGCCAGATTGCCAATCCGCGCCCCATTATGACCATAACCCAGATTCTTGGTGAATGTTGACCCTAAGGCATAAGTTGAGTTCGCTGACGATACGTCGCTTTGCTTAATTTTTACGGTTTCGGGGGTCAATACATTCTGCCCTTTCATCAAGGTACGAATGTAGGTATTGAGCGAAGCTAAGTTGCCATACCCATTGCCCTCGCCCACCTGCGCGCTCATATTATAATCTCCGTATCGTTTCTGCTGATTACCGGGCAACAATTCAAGGCCTTCAACCCGTGGGCTGGGCAAGACCGTATCGTCGGCCCGAACCGGAAAATGAATGCTGACGGGTACAGGAGCGTTGGAACCCACTACGTAATCACGTAAATAATCGCCATAGGTTTTAGCGCTTCCACTTTTGGCCGAATAAATGCGTTCGATAAGATAGCCCAGGATGGAATAGCCCGTATTGCTGTAGTGATAGCCCGTACCGGGTGAAAAATAGGAAAGGTTATGCAGGATTAACTGCTGCACCATTTCCTGCGTAGTAAACTGGTGGGTAGGCTCGGCCGTTTGGGTAGCTTCCGTGTAAGACATGCCGTTAAATCCCGGCACTGGATCATTGTCCACATCGTACACCCCCGCGCTGTGCTGGAGCAGCTGCTCAATGGTAATCTGGCTCTTATTGGGAAACGCCCAGGCTGACGTATTAGGCACATACGGCATGGTCGTTCCCGGAATCAGGTCGGTTAGTTTGGCTTTGTAATCCAGCCAACCGTCTTCGTACATGTTCAGAATGGCCGTGGAGGTGAAGTTTTTGGTCACGCTGGCAAAGCGAAAATACGTCGTTTCAGTAAGGGGGGTGTTGCCCGCTGAAATGGAGGAGGCCAGGATTTTTTCAGTAGGTGTCTGAATCAATACGTTTAAAGAAGGAACTTGATTTTTAAGCTCTTTTTCTAAATCTATCCGTACTTTATCGACGGCCTCCTGAACCCGTTGTGATGCAGGAACTGGGTGATCGTCCAGGCTAATGAACGAGCACGCAGACAACAATCCGGTTATCAAGCCGATCAGACTTACGTGAACAAACAAGGCATTGGGTATAAAGGATGCGCTATTTTGGCGGCCATCAGGGCTGGTAAAAAAGCGGAGTTTCATAGTAGAGGAGTTTTTGGGTGAAAAGAAAAGTATACACCAATTATAACCTTTATCACGCTGAACTACTTAGCGATACGGATCGAGATAGTTTTTGGGAAATACTATTCAATGCCTGATCTATTATCGATCAGGGGACTCTTGATCTTTTCACCATCAACTTTATTACCAATGTCCGTGGTATTCAAAACGCCAGAGATCATACGCCTAAATGCCTGACCGATTCGACCGAAACCAGGGTTCTTCAAGCTTTCCAGTTGTATAAGCGGCATCCCATAGACACCGCTATCGCCCGGCAGGTCGATAGCGGAACACATCACGACAACACTGAGACGACTGGTGCGTACGAATCACATAAACATAGGTGATGAGCAGGCCTGCTCCGCTCAGAAATAACCTCCTTTCTCGGTAATTTCCTGAATGGTCTGCCCTTCGTGAACCCAGTTGAAAATCAGTTTTTCGTTCGCGATGATTTCTTCAGCCCGTTTTAATACGTCGTAAGCAATTCCGCGTGGCACAACCAGGACACCGTCGATATCGCCGAGGATAATATCGCCCGGTTTGATCGTTACGTCGCCAATCTGAATCGTAATCTGATAATGCGTAATCAGGCATCGGCCCAGGCTCCCATTTGAGGTACGGTATTTGTAGAAAACCGGGAAATCGGCCTCCAGAATCTGATGCGTGTCACGGATACCGCCGTCGATACAGGCCGCTTTTACTTTCTTTCCTTTAGCTGTAGCGGTCATAACGCCCCCCCAGAGGGTAGCTTTGCTATCGCTGGTAGTATCCCAGATCACAAAGGCGTCTTCGTGCATTTCTTCGAGCATCTGCGTCCGGAATTCCATTTCGCCCCGTATCATGGCGTTCGGCGCACTCTTTACCGTAAACGCAAACCCCGCCACGGTACGGTACTCGCGTAAGGGCAGAATGTGGCCGGGTAATGCCTGATTCAGCAGGCAGAATTCGCGCATCACATCATTGACGGCGCCCGTATAAAGTTGTTCAAACCGTTGAAGTAGTTCTTTTTCCGGGATAGGGAACGTAGCATCGGAAACGCTTTCACGGTTTTCGATCAACTTCTCCAGATTCATCAATCCGACTTCTTTCTTATACTGATCGACACTCATGATTATTTCGTTTTGATTGTTTATAAGTCAATTAAATAAAGTGATTCCTTTGAGGGCCGTTGATACGTTTACCAGTTGTCCTTTCTCGGCTTCGGTAACGACCAGGCCCAGTTTTCCCGATGGATCGAAAGCGCAATTGGTTGGGTTCTGACCTGCTACGTTGATTTTTCGAATAACCTTGCCTTCGGGCGCTACGACGTGGATGTAGCCGGTGCCATAAACGGCTACGTAGAGATTGCCATCACTGCCAAACGCCATCCCATCGGGGCCGCCGGGACCGTTCGGGCCTTCAACGGTTGCCCAGACCGTAGCGTCGGTCCATTCGCCGGTTTCGGGGTTCCAGTCGCCTTTCCAGAGCCGATGTTTGTAGGTTTCGGCAAGTACCAGCGTTTTGCCGTCGGCGCTGAAGGCCAGTCCGTTCGGGAAATATTTCTCAGTCGCGAATTTCTTTGCGGTACCATCGCGCATACGTACTACAGCATAACCCGTTGGTTCCTGACGCGATTCACCGGGACAGGTGAACAGCAGATTCCCAGATGGGTCGAAGGCTAAATCGTTGGGTTTGTTGAGCGGTTGTCCGTCGATTTTGTTCAGAATGGTTTCGACTTTTTCGGTTAATGGGTCGAACCGCCGGATGCTACGTTGTGTCGAATCGCAGAACCAGATTTTACCTTCTTTGTCGATGGCAATGCCGTTCGGACCACCGCCAACAGGAAAACGTTTCAGCTTTCCATTTTTGACCTGAACCAGACTTTCGCCTTTCAACTCAACCGCCCAAAGACTGCCATCGGCGGCAAACGCTGGTCCTTCGGGAAAATTAAGACCGGTTGTCAACGTATCAACCGACGAGGATGTAGGCAGGAGGTGATTTCTGTGAATCTGCGCAATTTCATCGGCGATCACCGCCCTATCAAAAACGGCCAGACCGCCCAGTTGCCCGACAAAATCATTACCAATAGTCCCTAATCGGTGAACGGCGCCGACGGTGAAATCGGCTCCATCGTCGCCCCCATCGAAAATACCTTCTTCGTATGCATACGGATTGCGGTCGGCGCGGGTATCGAACTGGCCGTTTCGGTACGATTTAATCTGGTGGCCGTCGTAGGTCATGGCTACAAACGTCCATTCATCATAGCGAACGGGTGTTTGCCCAATCGATACGTCGACGCACCATTTTTCGCCGGGCGTCGGTCCGCCCACACCCGAAATGTGTCCACAGACCTGACTTTTGCTGTCGCGCAATCGAATGTTCAGAAACAGGCAGTATTGACGTTTTTTTCGGGTTTCATTCCACATCCCGGCTATGGCTTCGCACTCGGCATTATCCCGACTTTTTACCTGTCGTTTCACCCAGGCCAGCACGGTTACCTGCGCGTTTTTGCCGCGAATGTTCAGGCCGGGACAATCGGCGCGGGGAATGGTCAGGTATTCGTGCTCCTTAATGTCGAGCGAATTAGCCGACAGAACGCCTTCCTTCACAATAGGAACCGGGCCGGTTGGCTCCTGCAACTCGTACTGATATTTCCCTTTGGAACGTAGCGGCTGCTTCCCGGAAAAGTCCCAGAGACACAACAGATTGGGCACGGAAAGTAAATCCAGTTTTGCAGACAAAGCGTGTGTTACGTCGGTCATCATCAGGCCACTGAGTAAGGTTGAACGGGTGATAAAATGGCGTCGGTTCATTGGCTCGTTTCTTTATCCCGGTCGAAAAACAGGAAAGCACCCGCCCACAGAAACAGGCTGCCCAGCACATACACACCCGACAGACTCGCCAGTCCAGTTGCCAGGCCAAGGGTTGGTTTCAGTACACCCAGCAGATAGGGAGCAACAGAACCGATCAAAAAGGCGCAGGCCAGCATAAGCCCGTAGGCCGACGACCGAATTTTGGGCGACACCACTTCGTAGAGCGAGGCCACAATGTTTGAATCGTACCAGCCCCGGAAAATGCCGAACAGAAACAACGCTACGTAGGTCAGCATCGGCGTAGCACTCATGCTGATGCCATAGATAAACGGCGCCCCAAGTAATAATCCCAACGCCTGAACAACCAGTCGGCTGCGCGGATTGGTTTTGGCGTAGTAATCGGAAATTTTCGCGCCCGACAGTACGCCCAGAAACGCGCCGAGGTGATGATAAAACAGCGACGAAAAACCGGCATCGGTCAGGGTCATATTGAACTTATCGACCAGAAACGACGGCATCCAGGTCAGGTAACCGACATTCACGAACACCATGCAACCAAACCCCAGCGTGAGCATAATAACCGTTGGCTTTCGGACAACGATACGTGCCGTTTCGCCAATTTCGGCCAGCATGGGCGTTTGCGCGTCGATGGTCGATTTTACTACGTCTTTCGGAATGCGGCTGAAGAAAACGAACGCCAAGACAATGCCCAGACTACCAAACAGATAGAAGGCTTTCTGCCACCCATAATGCTCACCAATATAGCCTGCGATGATGCCACTCAGGATAATGCCGAAGTAAACCGCTGTCTGATGAAGAGATAGAGCAAACGAGCGACTTTCTTTGTAATTCTCACCCAGCAGCGCATTGGCCGACGGCGCATAGAACGCTTCGCCACCACCTGTTGCCACACCCCGTAGCAGAATGAACTGCAACACGCTGGAGCAGAAACCCGTCAGCAACGTAGCGCAGGACCAGAATAGCAGGCAAAAACCCAGAATATTCCGGCGCGAAAAACGGTCGCCAATGAAGCCCGCAATAGGTACCAGTAGCCCGTAGGTCCAGACCAGCGCTGACGCAATCAGACCCAGTTCAGCATCGGTCAGGCCGAGGTCTTTCCGAATGAGCGGCAACACGACGCTGAAAATCTGTCGATCAGCCTGATTCAGGAAAAACGCCAGCCAGAGCAGAGCCAGCAATTCCCAGCGGAAGCCCGTCGGTTTTTTGGTAAGGGAAGGCGGAGATTCGACCATGATTAAGGAAGTTTAGCGGTTGTCGGAGCAGCGTTCCAGGCACTTACCGTCAGAATCGCTTTCGAACGGGTTGCCGGTTCGCGCCACAACACGTCCATGTCGAATTCCTGCGTCTCGCCAGGCGCTATCCAGATAAAATTATCAGAAGCGACAATAGCGCGTTTGGTGCCTGTAATGTCCAGTTTTGCCATAAACGCTGGCGTTTTTCCCATGTTCGTCACCTTCACCCGCAACGTACTCCGGTCGGGGCCTGTCGGTTTCTGACCAACTACCGAAGCCGTCAGCGACGTAGTGGTTTTGGCAATGGTCGGTTTCAGAAACGGCCCTTTTTCGAGCGTCGGCCAGGGAATCGGATTGCTAACATATTTCTGGTAGAAGTCTCCGTTTTCGAGCATCGACAGGCTACGTGGGTAGTAGAATGATCGCGATAAAAGCTTGCCCGAACCATCGCGTAACTCGGCCAGGAGCAATACGTATCGGTCGCGATAATCAGCCGGGATTATGTATTCGCCCAGATTAGCTGAACCCACCGACGTACCAGCCGCTACGTTCATTTTCTGCTCCTGTTTCCAGAGTTGCTTGAACGTATCGTCGAGAACCTGTACCGAAATTTTCGCGCCCGGTATTGCCTGAGCCATCGAATGCGTAACTGTAACGGGCAGTTTGATCCGTTCGCCGGGTTTCCATAGCAAGCGCGGGATGTCAATCGCTACGTGTGTCGGTTCGTAAGTTCGTTTGAGGAAATAATACGGTGCTCCGGCATTACCAAACCAGTCCATCATCTGAATGGCAACCACCGGCCAGTGACGTTTGAACACCCACGGCATCAGCCCTGTCGTAACGGGATAGTTTCCCTGCATTTTTTCGGAAAATACCTGATAAAACTCACCGGCACCCACCTGCGAGGCTTCCGTAATGGCTTCAATACTTGGATCAGTCATATCGGTAATGTGCGACGACCGACTCAGCATACGCGGTACGCGGCTGGGACCGTATTCGGTAAAATGATGGATAAACTCATTGTGCCCCTGATAAAAGTCTTTATCCCACATTTTGCCCAGTCCTGTAAACTCCTTATTGTCAACGGTTTCGTAAAACAGGTTCGCTTCGGGCATGGAGTGCATACCCGTTTCCGAAATCCAGGGTTCGTATTTGTAGCCCACGCCATACCAGGTTGGGTCCATGTCGGGGTAGGTGTGAAAACTACCGTCGTCGGGCGTCGTGCGTACGTAAAGTCGTGACTTATCGAAAATGTCCAGATTACGTTCCAGAATACCCATCGTGGCCGCATTGCCATACGAATACGGATTGAATTCGTTGCCCCCGCACCAGACCGCCAACGATGGATGATTCCGCAACCGAACGATGTTCTGTACCACCTGCGCTTCCCAGATATCCTGTGGATAGAGCGGTGTATCCTGATTACCAATCGGAAAATCCTGCCAGACCATCAGCCCAAGCTCGTTGCAGATGTCGTAGAAGTGTTCAGATTCAAGCAGACCACCGCCCCAGATACGGATCAGTTGAACGCCCATTTTTTTGGCGGCTTCGAGCGTCCAGCGGTAGCGTTCTTTCGAGGTTTCGAGCAAGACGTCCTGTGGGGTGAAGTTCATGCCTTTCACAAAAAACTTCCGGCCATTTACCACAAATTGCCAGTTTTCCCAGCGATCTGTATTTCGTGGGCCGGCCGAAACAATTCGCTCGATGGTACGTATGCCGAACGGGAACTGGATCTGATCGACAACCTGACGATCTGTTTTCAATACGACCCGAACCGTATACAGATTGGCCTCGCCTAAGCCATTCGGATGCCAGAGTTTGGGATTTGTTACGGTCAAATCATCCTCAAACCACGTCCGACCTTTAAAGGCCTTGAATGGTTTTTCATGCGTAAACGCTACGTTGCCTGCTTTATCGACCAGTTCGACCAATACCGACAGGTTTGCATTGGACAACGTAGTGCCCGGAACGCGTCCCTCGTAATGGTGCATCTGGGCGTTTTTCCACGGATGCAATTGATAACCAAGCGAATTGGTGTCAGCCAGCACCTCACTTGAAAAATGAAGGGTTGCTTTCCCATTCTGAATCGACGTAGTGGTCAGGTAAGGGCGTTCGATGTGGTAAGGCTGCACAATTTCGAGCCGAACGTCCTGCCACATGCCTACGCTGAAAAACATTTCGCAGCCCGAACTTCCCGAAATCACCCACGGCTTTATGATTCGTCCACTGGCACGCGGGTTGTAGCCTTTCCGCTTTTCAATCATGTACTCGCCGTTGCTGTTGCGGGGAAGACTTTCGTAATCGGTGGCCTTGTTCCCCCAGTTTCCGGCCCGAACTTCAACCAGCAGTTCGTTCTGCCCACCCGGTTTCAGCAGCTTACTGATTTCAACTGTAGGACCGCCGAACATGCCTTCGTGAACACCGACCAACGTACCGTTCAGCCATACTTTCG
>NZ_JBMDWV010000234.1:0-1876 GCF_048594605.1 Spirosoma sp. | reverse complement strand
AGATCCGAATGTATTTTCTAAGAACCCGCCATATAACTTTTTAGCCTAAATTCCTACACAAATAAAACAGACCGCGAAAATGCCAGTCAGCTTGGTATTCACTGGAGGACGTAACAGAACAGCCCAAAAGGGGCTTTGTCTATGTATAAACAAAGTTTCCTTTTGGGCCGAAGTCGTTCACGACTGGAGAGGTAATTTAATTACGCAGCCTGCCGAAGTTCAGTACGTTTCCAGGCGGTATAGGCCGTCCGCAGATCGGGTGCCGGCGTCAGAAACGAAGAATAATCGTCAGGGCGCGACATCACTTCCTTATACAGCAGTACGCGATACAAATAATAGCGCGTTTCGCGGGGCAAACTCATTTTGTAATAATCACGGTGGGCGTAACGCTTAAGCTGATTCTTTACAAACCCGGGTCCTGCGTTGTACGCTGCCGCTACCAACGACCAGGAACCTAACTGGTTGTATAGTTCGCGGAGATACCGACAGGCCGCTTCAGTAGCCTTATGGACATTGAACCGTTCGTCGACCCGGCCGCTGACTTTTAAACCAAGGGCACGGGCAGTACCTGGCATAAGTTGCCAGTAACCCGCAGCGCCTGCCCGCGAAATGGCTCTGGCCTTAAGGCCGCTCTCGGCAAGGGGAACGTATCGGAAATCGTCGGGGATATCGTATTTCTCTAAAATAGGATCAATGATGGGGAAGAACGAATCCGCACGTTCACGCAGGCTTCCCAGGTCGCGGACGTGCGGACGGAATAAGGAAAACACGTGCTTCCAGCGATCTACTACGTCCGCCTGATCCAGCGGTAAACATTCGCCACAGAAATTAACGTCGAGCAGCGGAAGCTCCGGTTCTGTAGAGCTGAGAGGTTTTAAAACTGATGTCAGATTTGATTGAAGATGGGTTGAAGCCGTGGCATCAGATTTGGCAACAACACTGGTTTTTGAAAGAACGAGGAGTGAGGCCGGACCAACATTAACAGGAATAAATTTGGCGGCAACAGCGACAGCCGGGCGAATTGCGGCTACCAGCAGAGAGAATCCAATACGCTTTAACAAAACTCATTGCAGGATGGTAATGAATTGATAACGACCAGGTCGGGCTAATAGTGCCCTGATAATCAATGTTCTACCAGATGCACTAGAAGTGATACGGCTGAATCGGTTGAAAATCAGAGCCTTATTGGGTAATACCCAGCCTGTCAGTAAAGACGTAGTGGTTTTGACTGCCGACTACCTGAAAATTCATATCTTTCGGCCTTACCGCTGCTGCGGAAACCTTTTTGAGTTATGATTGAAATTGGACAAATGAATACGCTGACAGCCCTGCGCCAGACCAGCGTCGGTTTTTTTCTGGGGGATTTATCGGATCGCCAGACGGATCGTTACGAAGACGACGTACTGTTGCCGAATAAATACGTTCCCGATACGCTGCAAGTTGACGACGACATCGACGTATTCGTGTATACCGACTCAGAGGATCGTCCTATCGCCACTACGTTAACACCGGCCATTCAACGAAATGAGTTTGCCAGTTTGCAGGTTGTGGCCGTGAACAGTGCTGGGGCGTTTCTCGACTGGGGTTTAGAGAAAGATTTGCTGGTACCTCACCGCGAACAGGCGCGCCCGATGGAGGTGGGGCGGTGGTACGTTGTATTTATGTACCTCGATGAACGTACCAATCGACTCGTCGCTTCGAGCAAGATAAACCGATTTCTGGACCCGGATGTGCGTGGGCTGTATGTTGGCGATGAAGTACAGCTGTTAGCCTACGAGACGACCGACCTTGGCGTAAACGTCATCATCAACAACCGCTACAAAGGCTTAATTTATGCCAACGAAATTTTTCGGACCGTCCGACCCGGCGATCCGCT
>NZ_JBMDWV010000233.1:0-3755 GCF_048594605.1 Spirosoma sp. | reverse complement strand
CCGTACCGAAATGCGGCTCTTTATCAGGATGATTTCAAACTGGTTGCCATTAATGCCGACGCGCAAAAACCTGAAAGCTTTGAACTGTACAACCTCAAAACCGATCCGTACGAACGGACGAACGTAGCGTCGGCGAATCCGGCGGTTGTCAGTCAGTTAAAAGTAAAACTGGATAGCATTTACGCCGACATTGCCGCTAGTCCAAACCTAATTACGCGCCGGATTAGCCTGGGCGATCCGCACGAAAACCCAACCGTTCTGACTCGTCAGGACTGGACAGGTCTGGTTAATAACTGGATCAGCGAAACCGGTTTAGGCTACTGGACAGTGCGTGTACAAACGGATGGGTATTATGATTTTACGATTCGGAATCAACCGATCAAAAAAGGAAGTCGTGTGCTGGTTCGCGTCGGGCCTGTGCAACGTAGCGTGCAAACCGATCAGGAGGTCAGTACGCAGGAAACCATCAGCCGGGTTTACCTGAAACGGGGCGATTATAATCTGGAATCGTGGCTGGAAACCGATAAAGGGATGCAGGGGCCGTATTATGTAACAGTCAGTAAACACTAGAAATGGATGAGAAAACGCGTTTATACGTTCTTTTTATGCCTGGTGGCAATCACAGTTTTTGCCCAAAAGACACCTACGGCTCCGCCAAACATCATTATCATTCTGGCCGATGACCTGGGCTGGAGCGAACTGGGCTGCTACCGCAACCGTGATGAGGGAGCGCACTTCAACGAAACGCCCCACCTCGATCGGCTGGCCGGGGCAGGAATGCGGTTTACGCAGGCTTACGCTACGGCGCCCGTATGCACGCCCACGCGCATTGCCCTCATGACCGGACAGCATCCGGCCCGCGTTGGTATTACAGATTATCTGGACGCGAAGGACGAAAAATTCCTGTCGCCCGATTACGTAACGCTTAATGAGCAATTGCAGAAAGCCGGGTATCATTCGGGCCTGATCGGTAAATGGCACCTTACCGGCGATTATACGAAGAAAAAAGGCGAACCGGCTAAACACGGCTGGGACGAAGTGATCTGCTCCGAAACCGGCTACATCGCCAATGGCGACTATTTCCATCCGTATTTTTTCATGCCCGACGTTCCGGCCAAAACCGAAGGAGAATATCTAACGGACCGGCTGAATGCGGAAGCCATTGACTTTATCAAACGCAATCAGGCCAAGCCATTTTTCCTGTATCTGTCGCACTACGCGGTGCACACCAAACTGGCTGGCAAACCCGGCAACGTAGCGAAATACAAACAAAAGCCGGGCGCCGGAACAAACCGGAATAATCCTGAGCTGGCGGCCATGCTGGAAAGCATTGACGAGGGTGTAGGGCAAATCGTCGCTACGTTAAACGAGTTGAATCTGACCAATAATACGCTGATTCTGTTCACGTCGGACAATGGCGGAGAGAGCAACGTAACGTCAAATGCGCCCTTACGCGGAGGCAAATCCGAATTGTACGAAGGCGGTATCAGGGAGCCGTTTATCGCCTGTTGGCCCGGCGTCATAAAGCCCGGCGCGGTCTCAACTCAGGTGATCAATACGCTGGATGTCTACCCAACCTTACTGGAACTTGCTTCGGTAAAACCGGCGACCAATCTGGTACTTGACGGCCTCAGTGTGGCACCGCTGCTGATAGGAACCCGGCCCACTACGTCAAGAACGCTCTACTGGCATTATCCGCTTCCGAAGCCTCATTTTCTGGGCGGGCGCTCGGCTGGCGCGATACGTAGTGGCGATTTTAAGCTGATCGAATACTTCGACAACGGCCAAATTCAGCTATTTAACCTCGCGGACGATGTGGGCGAGCAAACGGATTTATCAGAAAAACTACCCGCCAAACGAACCGAGTTACTCACTCAACTGCGGGCGTGGCGCCAAAAGACCATCTCCGCTAAACAACCGACTACGAATCAATCGATTAAACCATGAAAACACTACGTATCGCTGGTTTTTCACTGCTGAGTGGATTGCTTTTATTCAGCGCTATTTCTCATAAATCCGCCCAAAACCCCACTCCTCCCAAAGCCGCCAAACGGCCGAATATTATCCTGATTATGGCCGACGATATGGGTTACTCGGATATAGGGTGTTTTGGTTCCGAAATTCCAACGCCTAATCTGGACAAGCTGGCAAGTCAGGGCGTCCGGTTTACGCAGTTTTATAATTCGGCCCGGTGCTGCCCCACGCGAGCGTCACTAATGACGGGTTTATTTCCGCACCAGGCGGGTATCGGTCACATGACCCGGGAACCGAGTAACCGGATCGATTACGACTATGGCGTGTACGGCTACCGGGGTGAGCTGAATCGCAACTGCGTTACGTTGGCCGAAGTGCTGAAATCGGCGGGGTATCATACGTACATGGCGGGCAAATGGCACCTGGGTTCCAGTACACCGGATTTGCGTCCTCGTCAGCGAGGCTTCGATCGGTATTACGGTTTGCTGGCGGGGGCGAGCAGCTATCTTGATCCGATTCAACCGCGCGGCATCTGGCAGGATAACGAACCGCTTGAAAAAGTTGAGCAACCGTTTTACACCACCGACGCCTTCACCGACCATGCCCTTACGTTTCTAAGCGAGCAAAACGATCAGCAACCGTTTTTTCTGTATCTGGCGTTTACATCGCCCCACTGGCCGCTGCACGCACTGGAAAAGGACATTGAGCAATTCCGGGGTACGTATCGGCAAGGGTGGGACGCCCTTCGGCAGCAGCGTTTTCGGAAACAGGTAAAAGAAGGCATTGCACCGGAGCAATGGGGCCTCTCGGCGCGCCCGGAGATTTACCCAGCCTGGGCTAAACAGGACACGGCCAAACAGCAGGAAATGGACTACCGAATGGCCGTGTATGCCGCGCAGGTGTATCGCATGGATCAGAACATTGGTAAACTGGTTGATTATCTAAAAAAATCGGGCAAACTGGACAATACGTTACTGGTGTTTCTGTCCGACAATGGTGCCTGTCAGGAAGGGGGCGTACTGGGGGGCGGTACGTTGAGCGATATTAACGATCCGGCCAAAGGGGGCGCCATTTCGTATGGCGGTGTGTGGGCGAATGCGTCCAATACGCCGTTCAAAGGGTTTAAGCACGTTTCGTACGAAGGCGGCATTGCGACTCCGCTGATTGTGCATTATCCGGCGGGCACAACGGGCCAGAAAGGCAAAATCGCCAAAACGCCGGGCTACCTGATCGATATTATGCCTACGTTTATTGAAGCCAGCGGTGCTACGTACCCCACCGAAGCCAACGGTCAGAAAATTCAGTCCATTGAAGGAAAAAGCCTGTTGCCGGTACTGGCGAAAGGAACGCGGCAACCGCACGAGTACATGTACTGGGAGCACGAACATCACCGCGCCATCCGGTTTGGCAAGTGGAAAGCTGTAGGTGTTATTGGTGCCCCCTGGGAATTATACGATCTGGAAGCTGACCGGACCGAGCGACACAACCTTGCCGCCAATCACCCTGAGCTGGTTAGCAAACTCGATCAGCAGTGGAACACATGGGCCAATTCGCACCACGTATTTCCAAAAGGAAGTATGAAACCCGATTTCAGCAAAGAATGGAATTTCTTTAAAACAACTGAATAAGCCGCTACGTAATCAACCCAAATACTAGGTTGCCTTGCCCGGTACACGTATCTACGGGCTTATTGACTTAACTAATCACCCTGTGGTGGGGGGGGTTTGAAACCCACACCAAACCCCAACACCCCAATTTTTTTTTAAAAAAAGGCGGTTTTT
>NZ_JBMDWV010000232.1:0-4357 GCF_048594605.1 Spirosoma sp. | reverse complement strand
GTAGTACCCATTCTGTTTTTCCCCTGCCGTAACGCGCAGGGCATGATGAAATTCATCCATCCACTGCGCATCCATGCCGAATCCGTTTTCCGACAGAGGATTGATATACCGTGGATCATTGAGGTCACATTCAACTAAAAGATAATGTCGCCGACCCGTTGCTTGCATGAGTTGGTCGACTTGCTGACGGAGTTCGGCCAGGATATGAACTGAACCTAAGTCCTTGATGGCGTGCACAGCATCGAGTCGCAGGGCATCGATGTGATAATCCCGTAACCACATTAGCGCATTCTGTAGGATAAACTGCCGGACCCCATCACACCAGGCATCATCGACGTTGATCGCGTCGCCCCAGGGCGTGCAATATATCTTGGTTAAATAGGGGCCAAACTCATTCAGGAAATTCCCTTCGGGACCGAGGTGATTGTAAACGACATCCAGCACGACGGCTATATTTTTCTGATGACAGACGTTGACCAGATGTTGCAAACCGGCGGGTCCTCCATAGGCATTTTCGGCAGCATAGGTAAATATCCCGTCATACCCCCAGTTTCGGCCATCTGGAAACTGACCAATGGGCATAATTTCAATGGCGTTGACACCCAAGACTTTCAGATGGTCCAGCTTCTCTTCGATTGCCGTAAACGTACCATCAGGCGTAAACGTACCCGTGTGAAGTTCGTAGATTAGATACTCCTCCAGGTCGGGATTATGCCATTCCTGGTCATCCCATTGGAAAAGGGCCGTATTGATTGCCTCTGAAGGGCCGTCGATCCCCTGCGGCTGCGACAGCGAAGCCGGGTCGGGCCGTTGCTGCCCATCGGCAATGAAGGTGTATCGATCGCCTGGGTTAATCTGGTCTGTTTTTAGGTGCCAGTACCCTAATTCTTTTCGCTTGAGTGGTAATGTTTTTGCCCTCCCATCGATAGTAATCGCTACGTGTTCAAGCAATGGTCCCCATAATACTACGTTCGCTTCGTTTTCGGCCGGGAACGTAACGCCCAGGGTCCGTCGATCGAATGAAAAAAATTCAGTCATTCCTGTAAAGGTTAGAATGGTGCCTACTCCCCCAGTCCTGTTCTTGCGTCCTAAGGCCATCAATGGGTTTGTAAATGCGGTTACTCTTCTAACTCTTTACAACTGTCCGACGACCTTTCTGGTAAATTGGAAGTGAGATAATGGCACGGCAGTACCCCGTCCGCAACTTACTAAGTCGTTTCAGTACAATAAACACCGTATAGAACCCACATAGTTAGCCTCAGGAGCAACAGCTGTGGAAACGTTGGAAGAACAGTACGTAGCCGGGCAGTAACGACTACATCTACGGGTAGGAGCAACAAAAGAAACGCGTCCGGGTTACAAGTAAAACGATTGTTGACCTATACATAAAGCTTATGGACAACCAGACCATCCAGGAAAAAATTCTCGCTGATTACCGAACGCTGTTGACTGTCAAGTTTGACAGTCCGCTGGTTATTTATGACAAGCTTAAGCTGCTTGGAGAACGTATCCAACAGTTGGCAGGTAGTACCCAGAACGAGCAGGAGAACATCAAGAGAGCCGCTGATCTGATTCAATCGGCTATGACAACCGAGTATGCAGTATTTAGTGAGGCTTCGACCAGCGACGATAAAGAACAAACGCTGGCTCAACTAAAACACAAAGCGGCTGAAGCCTGCCAGCTGATAGGAATTCATAGTTAATTTCAGACTTATACTGTCTTGTTGGTAGAAATTAAAAGCCCAGTCGTTCGCCAGGCTTTTTTGTTATTTCCTTCCCAACCTCTCTTTAATCAGTTGCTCCAGTTGAGACTGCTTCTGCTTAATAGTCTGTAACTCCTGCATTTGCCGCTGAAGGGCGTTTTCCTGCTGCTGATTTCGCTTCTCTAATTGAATGCTGTACAGGGTCAATTCTTCGATCTTCTCCAGCAACGTAGCGTTTAGTCTTGTCAGGGCCACTCCTTCTTTAGCCACCTGATGATCGGCCGACATAGGTGTTATAATTACCCGCTTGATTACTCACGTCAGCCGATGCGCCGAGATACGTATTATCTCGGCCGACGGTGTGTGAGAGCAGCCTGTGAGCCAATGAAGGTGTTGTAATCCTCAGTCGATAGACGAACGACATCTTTGCCCACGAACGTGTTTTTATAATCTGGATTAGCCCCATCCGGGTGATAAGAATAAGATTATCATGAGCCTGAGCGGACAGGCGACCGTAAAGGAATAGCAGTAGGGCTAGGTAAGGCTATTTATGTTCTTACGTGAGGTTAAGTCCGGAAGTTGTTTTAAGAATTGGCGGATAAGACCATTCCGTGATCTACCCGGAAACAGTTCGTAGGGAACAAATTGGTAAATCTGCGGGAATGAACGTAGTACGCTTTAAGGCAGGGGTCGCAAAAAACCGGCATTGTCAGCATCGGATTTCTGTGGTCCTACTCCAGAAAGAACCTACTATGAAAATAGTCAGCTATTCAGGCAGGGACTACTCATGGAAGGTCAACCTTGACCGTTTCGATTTGACTGTGTTCAATCGTTAAGTTCACCGAACGCTCATTCTTGGGCCGGGTTCGATGAACTGTATTTTGAGGAACTGTCACCAACTGACCAGCTGACAATTCAATCGTCTCAGTTTCCAGATCGATCAGCAGAATCCCTTCTATCCCAATAAAGGTCTCATCTGAGTTGGGATGATAATGCCAGTAATAACTATCAGTCATTACGCTCATTTTGACTATGTGGTCATTAACCTGAGTTAATAAGAAATTCGCATAGGGTGTAGTGACAGTGTGGCCCAGTTGGCCAATATCTTTCACAGTAAGGGGAAAATCAGGCATAGCAAACGTATCAGTTTGTTTACTCATCGGTTGTGTTCACTTCCCTAACTCCTTAATTCTGGTTTTTAATACCGTAGTACCGACATTTTCCAAATACTCGCAGGGAATTTTTATTTACAGGGTGGTAAGTCCTAGCTATTATCTCAAAATCTACTAGACGGTTACGCCAGAAATGCCGACACGATGTAACTAGCCACTTGGGTTTATGCCCTAATAGTTGGATAAAGCGTGATTTGGCACAGCCCCCGGTTATTTGTCGGGGGCTTGTGTTTATATCAGTCCTTTCGATTAGTTCTGTTTGTTTGCGCTTTTACCTGATCCCCCTTTTTCCACTTATCCACAACTGACCCTACCAGTCCTGTGGATAAAAGGACAAAAATGCTAACTGATGACTGTGCCCATTGGCAGAAAACGATTAAAACAAAAATGCCTAACCGACTAAGGGTCTAGTCAGTTAGGCATTTTCTAGTGGTTTTATAGGGACTCGAACCCCAACCAACAGTTCCGAAGACTGTGATGCTATCCATTACACCATAAAACCAAATACAATAAACCAGCGCAACAGCTTCTTATAAAGTGACCCCGGACAGGCTCGAACTGTCGACCCATTGATTAAGAGTCAATTGCTCTACCAACTGAGCTACGGAGTCATACATACTATCTCTAATTAAAAACCAAATTAAGTTGGCTAGACAACTTCAGACACTTTTGTATACCGAAATGCACATCAACAAAAAGGAGTTACGATCATTTACGATGTAACTCCTTGATTTTCAATCGTGGGAGTTGACGGGTTCGAACCGCCGACCCTCTGCTTGTAAGGCAGAGGTAATTATATTCCGAATAGCTCTGGTTATATAACTTAATTCCTCTATATCAGACATTTGTGAGTGTTTTTATTCTGATTATTATTGGTTATTTATGGTTATTATAGTAGATTTGTTTCAACCAACGTTTCAACTAGCCCGTTGGTTGGAACAAAAATGGCAGGTACTCGGACAACAGAACATAAAGAAGGGAAAGCTACTGTCAAAGTAGTTTATTATACACATAAAACACTCGCTGACGGGTCTCATCCATTTGTAGTCCGTATTACTAAGAACAGAAAGAATCGTTGGATTTCAACCGGAGAGAGTTTGCAGCCCAAATATTGGA
Source organism: Spirosoma sp. (assembly GCF_048594605.1). Taxonomy (GTDB): domain Bacteria; phylum Bacteroidota; class Bacteroidia; order Cytophagales; family Spirosomataceae; genus Spirosoma. Next base: position 366 of record NZ_JBMDWV010000232.1, on the reverse strand, counting down.
ATGAGCAGAAAAAGGAGATACGTCGTAGTTATCCTGAGCCAGATCGATCAAAGCTGTTAAAAAAGCTGGCAGAGTGGCAGAATAAATATGAGAAGTTTATTGAGGGGATGACTGATACGGATGAGCAATATGATGTTAAATCGATAGCTGCGAAAGCTGTGGAAAGTCGCAAACAAACACGTAAGGTAACCTTGTTAGCTTATATTGATTCGATCGTTGAGGGCATGGTAAAAGCTAACCAAACTGGAAACAGCACCGTTTATCGGGATCTACGCAATCAGTTACATAAATTCATTGTAGATGAATGTGATACCTCTGATATATCCTTTGATAAGATTACAGTCAAATTTTGTTATGAATGGGAGA
>NZ_JBMDWV010000231.1:0-4919 GCF_048594605.1 Spirosoma sp. | reverse complement strand
GTACCTGTATTCACGCCCGCATCAAATGTCATTGATGGAACGCTAACAAACTCCGCATCTATGAACGCTCTGGCACTTGGTAACGGGTACCTTGAGGTAGACTACGCCGCTGGCTTTCCTGCCGGATCTGAAATTGGTTTTGTTCTGGACAAAGGCCTGCTGAGCCTGGCGCTGCTCAATAATGTGACGATCAGCACCTACAGTACAGCTTCGGGCGCTACCGCCGTTGAGTCAAGAAGTGCCGATCAGTTGCTGGGTTTAGGTGTGGGTACCTCGTTGGAAAAAGTTGGATTTGTAACTACTGCGGCATTCAGACGCGTGCGTATAACCTTTAGCGGCCTCGATCTCACTCCGTTATTAAGCGGCCTGCGTATTTATTATGCCGAAGTCTTCGTGCCATCGGCTGGCCCCGCGCCAAACTGCAGTACGGTTACTGCGTTAACACAATCAGCATACCCGGCAATTACTACTTATGGTGCCACCGGTTTAACGGGTACGCTCAATAATTCGGCGAATATCGCAGGTATCTTAAATAGCATTGCCAATCCAGATAATATTACCAACAGTACTACCACCGACTTTGCTACCATTACCACCAATGCAAATGTAGCCGGCGGCACTTATCTTTCCGTTCAACTGCTGCAGGGTTCCGTAGCTAGCGGTCATTTTGCAGGCTTCGATATCGAGAATGCTTCGCTCCTCGGCCTCGGTGTATTAAATGGCCTCACAGTAGAAGTGCGTAATAACGGAACCGTTGTGCAAAGCCGGTCTGGCTCCGATCTGTTAGAAGCCTCACTGCTCACGTCCGGTAACCGGCAAACCATTGGAATATTGGTAACAAACGGTACAGAATTCGACGAAGTAAGGTTGCTGATCAGCGAAGGCCTGCTGGATGCCAACGTGGGGATAATTAACGTTTATAGTGCTGTTGTAAGAGGATTTTGCCCGCCTACTGCACCCCTGCCTGATTACGTAGTTCTGGCCAACGGCCACCCGTCCACTAATGGTACAGGTGTTGCCGTTAATGGAGAAAACTCTGGTTTGGTAGGAGCGAATATTTTAGGTTTCTCCGAATCACTGGATAACCTGATTGACTCAGACCCTAACAATTTTGTAACGATCAATGGAAGTATAGTGGGCGCAGGTGTTGCATCCTCAGCCTCGCTTTCAGTAACCACTCCCGCTCACACATTTTCCAATAATGAGTATGCCGGCTTTATTGTAAGAGGAGGCGCAGGGCTTATTGATGTAGGAGCACTTACCGGCATAACAATTTCAACTTATAATAACGGTGTGCTGGTTGAGTCAGCTACGTCAGGAACTTTACTCAATCTTAATGCCCTGGGACTGGCGTTAACCGCAGGCATGACCACGCCGGATGGAGTGACTATAATAGGTTTCCCGACAACGGGTGCTTTTGACGAAGTACAGCTTACGGTAAATGGCCTTGGCAGCGTAGGCAATAGCCTCGAAGTATATCGCGCTTTCGTATCTGCAGACGCAGCGTTACCGGTAGATTTCGGCGCATTGAGTGCTGTATTCCAAAATGGGGCATTACTCGTAAACTGGAGTACTCTGTCAGAAAACAATAATAAAGAGTTTGTGGTAGAAGGGTCGGCAGATGGAACGACATGGGTAAAACTGGGCACAGTTGCCTCTAAAGCCGCCAATGGAAATTCAGATACAGCTATAGAATATAGTTTCAGCAAGACCCTTCAGGAATTAGCCGTATTATCAGGGTTCTCTTTAATATCTGTAATCTTATTGATGGGACTGGTATTAATGATTTGTCCGTCTTTGAAACGAAAAACAGCCTTTATGCTTACACCTGTGTTAGCTATCGCTATGACATTTACGCTGTTTTCATGTAGTAAATCAGACAAGTCTTATGAAGTAGGTGACAAGCCTGTAGCATATATACGCATTGCCCAAGTGGATAAAGACGGTACAACCTCTTATTCGAAAGTGGTGAAAGTAGTCGACAAATAGGGTTAGTAAAACCCGATTGAAGGGCGAGAAGGTGTCGTTAAGACACCTTCTTTTTTTATCCGTGCCCGCCTCTTCCGGAGGTATTCACCACAAGTTTCACCTTCCGGAGCATTTTGCGAATTATCGGAAAAACAGCAGGCAGGAACAGAGCCAGCGTTTTATCGGGCTGGCAGGGAAAGGTATCTGGATACCCTTTCGTAGGAATCTGTAGTTTGGCTGATGAGTACTGTTAACTCTTCTGTTACCACGATCGGGCCTTTTTCCTTGCGTTGTTTCATTATTAAGTAGGCAAGCCGGCTGCTGATATAAGGATGAGCGTTCAGCTCATCGTAGGTTGCCGAATTGATATCTAGTTTCCTGATCAGTCCGGGATTAACGGTTAGCCTGCTTTTTATTTTCCCGAAGGTTGAGTCTGGGATGCCATATGTTTCACCTACCTGTTCGATTGAATAGAATCCACCCAGCTTATCACGGAAGTTCACAATTTTATTGGCTAGCTTGTTACCAATTCCGTGCAGAGATTCGAATCCTGCAATATCAGCTGTATTAATTTCGATAGGCTTGGAGACGTGCCGGGCCGGGCTTGCCCGGGGATAGATGGAACTGCCGGCAGTCTGGTCATTTTTCCCAGTATTGAAGTGATTATCCGAAACGGGCATAGGGCTGACAAGAATGTAGGGTCTTAGCCGTTGAAACTCTTCCGGTCTTAAGCCGTATACTCTTGCCAGGTCATCTGGTTTTCTGAATTTTCCACCTTTGTTACGGTAGTTGAGCAGCGTGCGGATTGTTTTGTCTCTCAGCCCCAGTTTTTTAAAACCTGCTGCATCAAGGGTGTTGGGATCAAAATTGAATAAAACTCCCTTTACTGTGCTATGGTAATGCCCCGCTGTAACATCTGACTGAACATCAACCGCGGTATCGGGTGAAGGGTGGGGTATGCCGCGGTGCCCGGTTACATCGCGCTCCTGAATGTTCTCCGCTGCTGCCAGCCACATCGAATCGGCAGGTGAGACCGGGGACACGGGCTGTTTCGAATAGAAGGGAAGGAGGGCAACGCTCAATATGCAGGGGACAAGCACAATAGCGCCCAGGCGTTCTTTTTTTGAAAAAGTCAAAGACTCTTTCAGCGTGTGTTTCAGGCTCATAGATAGCAATTTTCCTAAATTTACGATTTCTGAAAACCACTATCAAAATTAAAGTTGGCAAAATTATTGCTAATAAGTTTTTTCTTTATCATTTATCCCCTAACTTTGCAGTCCTTTTTATTTTGGCCAATAAAATTTTGACTTACGAAATGTGTTCAAGTAATTGAATTTCAGTAGGATTTCTTTTAGCGATAAAAGTGGTCCTTTTTGGCGTTTCTAGAAGTCGATCATTAAAACCGGTGTATTATTTATGTCTGCTACAAGCGTAAAATCAAGAGTGAATTTCGGGAAAATCAAGCATCTGGCTGAAACGCCCGATTTGCTCGAAGTTCAGATTCAATCATTTAAAGAGTTCTTCCAGCTTGAAACCACACCCGACAAGCGTAACATAGAGGGCTTGTTCCGTGTGTTCAAAGATAATTTTCCTATCACTGATACGAGAAACATCTTTGTACTGGAATTTTTAGACTACTTTATTGATCCCCCCCGTTATTCGATCGACGAGTGCATGGAGCGCGGGTTAACTTATGCCGTTCCGCTGAAAGCGAAACTTCGCCTGAGCTGTAACGACGAAGAGCACGTAGATTTCCAGACCATCGTTCAGGATGTGTTCCTGGGTAATATTCCTTACATGACGCCCCGCGGTACATTTGTTATCAATGGCGCTGAGCGTGTGGTGGTTTCCCAGTTGCATCGCTCTCCAGGCGTATTTTTTGGTCAGTCCGTTCACCCGAATGGTACGAAAATCTACTCCGCCCGTGTAATTCCGTTTAAAGGAGCGTGGATGGAGTTCGCTACCGATATCAACAACGTAATGTACGCGTATATCGACCGTAAGAAGAAATTCCCGGTTACTACCTTGTTGCGTTCTATCGGTTATGAAACAGATAAAGACATCCTGGAGTTGTTTGGCATGGCTGATGAAGTTGCAGGCGACCAAAAAGCACTGCAGGCCCATTTGGGTAAAAGACTTGCGGCTCGCGTATTACGTACATGGGTAGAAGATTTTGTAGATGAGGATACAGGTGAGGTAGTATCTATTGAGCGTAATGAAATTGTAATGGAACGCGATACCGTTCTGGATGAAGAAGCCATCGAAACGATTGTGGATATGGCGATCGACACGGTGTTTATACAGCGCGAAGATGTAGGCGGCGATTATGCGATCATTTACAATACTTTAAATAAAGATACTTCAAACAGTGAGTTGGAGGCAGTTCAGTTCATCTACCGTCAATTGCGCGGCGCTGATGCTCCTGATAACGAAACAGCCCGTGGTATTATCGATAAATTGTTCTTTAGCGATAAACGTTATGACCTGGGCGAAGTGGGACGCTACAAAATCAACCGCAAGTTGAATATAGATGCCCCGCTGGAACAAAAAACCTTAACGAAGCTCGATATTATCGAGATCATTAAATACCTGGTACGTTTAACCAATGGTAAAGCTGAGATCGACGATATTGATCACCTTAGTAACCGTCGTGTACGTACAGTAGGCGAGCAGTTGTACGCTCAGTTTGGTGTAGGGTTGGCTCGTATGGCACGTACCATCCGCGAAAGGATGAACGTTCGTGATAACGAGGTATTTACACCGGTTGATCTGATCAACGCAAGAACGCTTTCTTCGGTGATCAACTCGTTCTTTGGAACAAACCAGCTGTCGCAATTCATGGACCAGACGAATCCGCTGGCTGAGGTGACGCACAAGCGTCGGATGTCGGCACTCGGACCCGGTGGTCTGTCGCGCGAACGGGCCGGTTTCGAGGTTCGTGACGTTCACTA
>NZ_JBMDWV010000230.1:0-11601 GCF_048594605.1 Spirosoma sp. | reverse complement strand
AAACCGATCAAATCAGGAAATATAGTGAACTGTCAGACAATATACTAGTGACAGATTACTTAGAATGGGTTTGGCTCAAAAATGGTAAACCGCAAGCCCGTACCCGACTATGCTACGCTGAGGATTTAAGCAACAGCCGATTTAAACTTAGTGCTGATAGAGAGCAAGAGGTAACAGCATTAATTGAGGGCTTTTTGTCTCAGGCTCCAAAAGGTGTAAACAACGCCAAAGGGTTAGCTAAAGCGCTGGCTACCCGTACCCGCAACCTGAAAGAGTTCTTAGAAACCGAACTAAATAGCCATCTACACGATGAAGAACATGGCCCACTTATTGGTCTATACGAAACGTTTAAGGGTAATGTATCATCTGAATTAACCGTATCTGAGTTCTGCGATGCGTTCGCACAAATGTTGAGTTACGGATTGTTTCTAGCTAAACTGAATGCAGATACGCAGACTATTAACCTCTACAACGCCAAACGATTTATTCCTCAATCATTTGATTTGATTAAAGAGTTGATGGGCTTTCTTGACCGTTTAGAAAATGAAGTCTATCAGGAGGTAAGATGGATAGTTGATGAAATTCTAAGCGTTCTTAATAATCTAGATTTATCCGCTATTCAGGAAACATTATCTTTTAATCAAAAGAACACGGGAGATGCCGCAGATCCCTATCTTTATTTCTACGAGGATTTTTTAAGCCAATACGACCGAAAGCTGAGAGATCAAAAAGGCGTTTATTATACCCCACCACCTATTGTAAACTTCATTGTTCGGGCGGTGAATGACACGCTTAAAGATACGTTTGGCATTACCGACGGATTAGCCGACCGCAACCGAGTGACGGTTTTAGATTTTGCTACTGGCACGGGTACTTTCTTGTTAGAAGTGGTTAAACAGATTATGGAGCATCTGCCGGCCAACTCCCCAAAACGTAAGCTGATTATTCAGGAACACATACTAAAAAATATATATGGATTTGAATATCTGATTGCCCCTTATACCGTTGCTCATCTGAAGCTATCGCAGTATCTTAAAGAAAACGGGTATGAGATAGGAAAAGAAAATAGTAAAGAACGCTTACAAATTTACCTGACTAACACTTTAGAGCCGATAAACACACAATACAGTGCGTTTTTGCCTGCCCTCTCCCGTGAGGGTAAAGAAGCCCAAAAAGTGAAAGAGAAACCTATTTTGGTCATTGTCGGAAATCCACCTTATAATTATAATTCTAAAAATCCAAGCGAAAAAGAGGTTACAGAACTAATTCATGGAAAAGATGTAAAGCGAAAAGTCAAAACTTGGATTGGGAATCAATTAATACCGTACAGCTTAGTTGACGGTGTTAAAATGAAAGAGAAAAATCCTAGAGCTAACCAGAATGATTATGTAAAATTTATCCGCTTTGCTCAATGGAAAATGGAGCAGGTAAAAGAAGGTATTATATGTATTATTACCGACAACTCATACTTAGACAATATCACTAATCGGGGTATGAGGCAAAGCCTGATGAATACATTTAATCAAATTATTATTATTGACCTACATGGTAATACAAACAAAAGAGAAGAAGATGCTGATGGAGCACGTGATGAGAATGTGTTTGATATAATTCAAGGAGTTGCAATAGTTCTTTTTATTAAAAAGCCTAATGTAGAAAAAGGGGTGTTTATTTATAATCTTTTCGGTCGAAGAAAAGAAAAATATGAATGGGCACAAAAAGAGGCTATCAAAGATTTACCACTAAAAAAGCTGCAACCAAATCCACCAAATTACTTGTTCAGGGCTGTTGATGAGAAAGATTCATTACAATACGACTCGTATTTGTCTCTACAAGATATTTTCAATATAATAAATATAGGAATAACAACGGCCCGCGATAAACTTACGATTAAGTTTACCAGCTCTGAAATAAATGATGTTGTTTACAATTTGAGCAAATTAGATATTGAAACTATAAGGGATAAGTTCGATTTAGGATCTGATACTCGAGAATGGAAAATATCCTTCGCCCAAGAAGATGTTAGGAGAAGTAGGGGTAGCTTTACAAAGATACTGTATCGTCCTTTTGATACACGTTATACCTATTATACAGGAAAATCATCCGGTTTTTATCAAAGGGCAAGAGCAGAAGTAATGCAACATATGTTATCTGACAATATAGCTTTGTTAACAAACAGATTCACAGTAATTGATTTTCAACATGCGTTTGTTACAGCTAACTTAAGTGATAACTGTACCTTATCAAACCTGACAAAAGAAAGGACTTACTCAGCCCCCCTATATCTATATGAAGAAGGTACAGGTTTATTCGCAGGTATGAACGAGAGAAAGGTAAATTTCAAGAAAGAGTTTATTATATATCTCACCCAGCGAGGGCTTACCTCTAAGCCTGAAACGGTATTTGGTTATATCTATGCAATTTTACACTCTCCTAAATACCGCACTAAGTACATTGAGTTGTTAAAAACTGACTTTCCAAGAATTCCCTTTACAGATGATATTATCGTGTTTGAGAACCTAGCTGAATTAGGTTGGGCATTAGTTCAAGCTCATCTGCTGAAGTATATTCCTGCTAGTGGTTTAGGTGATTATATGGGAGCAGGTAATAATGAGGTAAATAAGCCATTTTACAGAGAAGGAAAGCTGTATATTAATTCAGCTCAGTATTTTGATAATATACCGGCAGATGTGTATGAGTTTAGAATAGGATGCTATCAGGTCTTAGATAAGTATCTGAAAGATCGAAAAGATCGTATACTCTCATTAGACGAAATTGAGAATGTCGAAAAGGTGGCTAACGTGTTAGCTTTCACAATAGAGCAAATGAAAGCCATAGACGATCTAACGCGGGATTGGATTTAAGACGTTGAAGACCTAACGAAACCTGACTTTTTGAGGATTGAAACCGGCCTTATTGCTGAGATTTCAGTCTATTTTGGAGAGAATAAATACAAATAATTTCAAGCTGTTTAGGCGCAAAATGCGGGAAGACTAAAAAAGTCAAAAGACTTTGTCCTTTCTATATGGTAACAGAAACGGCTTCTAGAACGAATTAATCAAATTGGTTCTGCTACAGTTGACTGTATAACAAGTAAACCTTAATCGAACTTGATGAACAGTGAAAAATAGTAAGTAAGCTAAATTAAATTTCATATTTTCAAATTAATATGTCTACTTTAAATGGAAAATTCATTTACATCCTCAACTTTTATTAAGAAGCTGTTTAATAGTGTAGGCCAACCCATAGAGATTAAAGGTTATAAGATCGGAGACTCATTGAGTGTTAAAGACAATATTGATTTCAAATGTGATGGCATAAGGTTTATTGATTGTGAATTTGCAGAAGACGTAAATTTTATTCATGTGGATTTGAAAGAAGGACTATTTTTTTATAATTGCGTTTTTCATAAAAATTTTAATGTTATTGATTGCACGTCTTCTTACATAGGGCATGAAAAGCCTACTATGGAAGAATATAATACTATTCACCTTGGTACGACTTCAATTAAATCATTATTAAATATTCAAAATTCTTATTTAGAAAGAGGATTAGGTATAAAGTCAGAAAGTGATATTAATTCAATAAATGTATATGGCGTAACTTGTGGCGGTGGTAGCCAATTCAGTATTGTTGATAGCAAAATCAGCGAAACTATTAATATTGACGAAACTGTAATAAAAGGGGATTTGAGTTTCCAAAAGTCTATTTTGCAAGGACAAATTAGAATTGAATCCTTAAACTGCAGCAGAATTGCATTTATTAAGGTGGAATCAGAAAAAGATATATTTGTTAGATATTCAAACTTACAACATGGTATCACCTTTAACTATGGGTCATTTAAAGATGACGTGAAATTTGAGTGCGTCAAATCTTCTAGTGGATATCTTACATTAATAGGAACAGAATTCAAACGAAGCTGTGAATTTTTTTACAATTCGCCTACCTCAAATAATGTCCCTCTAGAGTTACAAGGAGGTTGTAAAGAAATCCATATAGATACATGTGTTTTTGATGAAATTTTACTTATAAATGGACTAGGCAATGTGGTTAATCCTTATGAATTAGAGTCAGTAAATATTAATTGCTCAGCGTTACTAAAAGGACAAATATTAATTAGAGATTTTAAAATTAATATTGCTTCAATGCAAGGAGTAAATTCAGGAGCTAATCTGATATTTGATTTAATACAATTTCACAAATTAAATTTTTTAAATTTCTCAAATTTTAGTAAGCTTCAGTTATTGAATTGCACTTCAGACAAGAGTAATAATAGTGAATTTTCATTATTAAATTCAAGTCTAGGAGCAGCTCAGTTCTTTAATCTTCATTTAAACAGTTTTAAGAAAATAATAATAAATGACAGTATAGTATCTGAAATTATTGTTTCCAACGTCCATTGGTTTACACCTGATCAACTCGAGATAGCAAGCAGCATTGAGAGAAAAGACATTGGTCCTAAGCGTAGAAAAGAATTGTTTAGACAGTTAAAATATGGCTTGGAAAAACAAGGTGATAGAATTCAGTCTCTACTATTTCAGCAATACGAGATGGAAGCGTTTAAAGAGGAGTTGACTCATACTCAAAAACCTTATAATGGTGATCGCTTAATCATGTTTATAAATCAATCTAACGATTATGGATCTAATTGGAAAAAGCCAGTTCTTTGGCTTTTCGCCTTTACAATTATATTTTATTTCTTGATAGTTACTGCTTCCTATCGTAATATGCTTGCCCCCTCATCGTACATAGAAGATTGGCAAGATACATTAATAGCTTACTGGGTGCATAAACCCTCATTCTTCCAAATGCTGAATCCTACATATTTGTTTGATAGAGCATTTAAGGATGGTAGATACAACCTATTAACAGCTCTGTTTGATATTCTACACAGAATTGTACTAGCTTACTTTATTTTTCAAATAGTGTCAGCCTTTAGAAAATTTGTAAAATAATTTCGATATCGATTTAGAAAATTTATACTCTCTATGTAAAAAATGTTTCTTATTTGTTACTCATTGTTTATAAGTAATTGCCTATCAGCAATTTATATATGTATTTTGTACCCGCTCCTGGTACAAGCAAAAAAGACACTGATAATCAGTGTCTTTTTTGCTTTATAATCTTTCCCTTTCGTTAGTTGAACCGATTATAAAAAAACGTTGGACTCAAGCTGGTCCAACGTTTTTCTGGGCACTACCTAAAATAGCATGTTCACTGTACGAAGGTAATGCTATCCTTACAGTTTGATATTAGAAGACGCTTAGAATGTCATTAGGAAATTGTTAAAGCCGTATTACTACGTTCATCAGTAATACGGCTTTTATATGGAATACGTAACGAATTCTTACTCCAAACTCTTCAGGGAGTCTGATAAAGAAGCGGAAAGCTTAAGTTTTCCTTCAATCAATTCCTGCATAGCTGTCCAGGTACGATCCCAAGAGTGATTGTTCAGGAACGTATCAACGCCTGACCAGTCCAATGAACTTCGATTAATTAAAGCTTCACTGATTCCTTGTTCAAAGGAGTTGACAGAGTCGGCAATCCAAACCGGGTCGTAACGTCCATAGCTGGTCACTACGTCCTGAATCGCCGTAGAAACAACAGGCAAGCCAGCTGCTAAATACTCGGGGGTTTTTGTGGGACTAATAAAGCGAGTTGACTCATTAAGGGCAAATGGCAACATAGCTACATCCCAATGACTAAAATAAGCAGGCAGCTCGTTGTACGATTTTAAACCTATGTAATGCAGATTGGGGCCCTTAGGTAGAATATCTGGATTGATCTTGACAACAGGCCCTATTAACATAAATTGCCATTCTGGCCGACGGGCGGCAATGGCTCCTAATAGCTCTGTATCAAATCGCTCATCGATAACACCCGAAAACCCAATACGCGGTGCTGCCACAGGTTGTTGATCAGCAGGATCAGGCAGGTTCTTACGCGCCCTGGCAAAATGATCAAAATCAATACTGCTTGGAAACGCATATACGGCCTGGTGAAGGGCACGCTTAGCTTCAAACAGACTGTAGCCGCCGGTAAAAATCAAGTCTGCGCGCTGCATTAGTTGACGCTCCCGATTCCGCAGTTGAGGAGGTGCCCCACGAAAAGCCGACAACTCATCCATGCAATCGTAAACCGTTAACCGAGGGGACAAATCCTCTGTGAACGACAAAGACATGGGGGTATAGTACCAGGCGATGTAATCGGTAATATGATACTGGTCGAGCAGGTGATGAACCCAATCCCGCTGCTGATTATCAATGGCTTCCTTACTTATGCCATGTTGTAGATGCGGGACAACTACGTATCGCTGATTACTCATCTGACGAATTTCCAACCAGGTTCTATCACCCCAAATAGGCTCCTCCCAAAACCAGGTTCGCCATTCATTGCTAGCCCGGCTGAGCAAATGCTGAGGACGCTGGTAAACGAAGTTCCACCGTAAATGAGAAAAACAAAGTAAGTCAGTAACCTTGCCTGATGAGTTTTCAGTAGAGGGAGTCCGATTTAATAATAGAGGTTGGCTTGAATCGCTTAAGGAAACGAGTTTTTTAGAACCAGGTTGTTGCTGAATCATACTTTATGCATTGATGAGGTTGAGCTTTATTATTTAAATACTATTTGTGATTCATAGAGTACAAAAGGTAGTATCTCTTCTGATCAACCCAATTCACAGTTTAGACCAAGGGTAATCATGTTACCACCTGTGAAGAGTATATGTTCAAATTGTGAGGGAATGGCCTAACTAAGAATTGTATTGACTCCCCGGCAGAATGGAGAACTGTAGACTAAAATATTGGCTATACAGCCCTCGTAGTTGATGGCTGCATGATATTGACAGGCACGTAATGACGCTTCTAAGATGAGGTCTTTGGGCATACGGTAGCAGAGGAGGAATTGCGAAATCCAAGATATATACCAATGATGAAAAATAATCGTGAAGCGCAGAAGATAATAATCACTTTCTGGTATAATTCAAAAACCTGATTAATTAATACCATTATGCTTATAAGGTATGTCCTGACTCTGACTCATTTTCGAGTTTCTCAGCAGTATCCTTGATCGCTTCTTCCACCGAGTGCGATTGTCTTAAATCAGAGGCCTGCTTAGTTATATCAGCCATTGCCTGATAATGCTTCTGTAAAATCATCAATTCTTCTTCGGTCAGATTTTCTACAGAAACCAGACGGTTACTGGCTCCTTTCGTAGCAGCTATCAACTCATTAAGTTTTAACTGAACTGACATTGAGTCTTTATTCTGAGCCTTTTGAATCAAAAAGACCATAAGGAACGTAACAATCGTCGTACCGGTATTGATGACAAGCTGCCATTCCTCTGAATAATGAAAGAAAGGTCCGGAAACTGCCCAGATAATTACCGTTAAAAGAGCCAGGATAAAAGCCGCTGAACTACCCGTTGCTTTCGCTACTGCCGATGAAAAGCGCTCAAAGAGTCCTTTTGATATAACTGACGAAGTCGATTGCTGAGTTTCCATATAGATGCATAGTGAATAATAGAGGTAACCTGTACCACGAAATAAAGTTATGTAGCGCTTGTGGTTCAGGGGTTTATAGGAGATTTAAGCCATCCTTACATTCGTTTACTCTTCGGGTTTTTCTGTCATTCACTACGTTTTACTACCCGCTAAATGCCATTTATAGATTTTGTCTGATTCAGACTTGGACAATTTGTTTTGGTTCGTATATTTGACACCTTCGACAAATGCGAGTTATTCATAATTTGCTCATTATGAGTATTTTTTGAATCAATTTTCGGCAAGACTCGAAGAATCGTCCACCCGGTTTTAGTATAGCTAATGTTCATCCTTTTCTGGCGCTTTAGCCTTTCGGCAGGGGCTGCCATGAATTGTTAAATCCACATGAAAGTCTCGCCTTTACAACCGTTTCAAATCGTGTATTCGCTGCTGGATCACGAGTTTCTAGGGTATCTTATTGAAGCGTTTGTAGTGCAACGTAATGGCCGCGGTGAGTTGACTTTGCAAAATCAGACACTATCGACACAGAACGTTAGCGAGTTTGCCAAAGGTCTGGACGAACGTGATTTTGAACTAGTTAAACTCATCGATAGCATTCAGCAGGATACGATTGTTAAGAAATTCAATGCGCGGAAATTACCCGCCGTCGATTTTTTTCTAAAAATATACGATAACCAGAAAGGTGATAAGCTCATACAGGAGACCATTGGCAGTTACCTTGAGACTATCAAGGCGCAAATCATGGCTTTGCTGCCTGGTAAGCCGTTCTATATTATGGGCAACGACGGTAATCCAGCCTGGGAGCCCATCACCTGGATGCCTGAACCCGCTAAAGTTCATTTTCACTTTGTTCGTAATGCCGACTCAACGCATTATTTTCCGATCATTCGTTATCCAATCGGTTCTCGGGATGGAGGCTCCACAGAAACTGAGCGAGTAGATTTTCAATTTAAGGATGCACTCATGATCTGTGATGAGCCAGCCTATATGATGGTTGGCAACCGACTCTATCATTTCAGTAAAAATGTAGACGGCAAAAAGCTACGTCCTTTCTTTAATAAGAACCATATCGTTGTTCCCCGAAATATTGAACAACAGTATTATGAGCGCTTTGTAACTCAGCTAATTGCTTCTTATGACGTATATGCCAAAGGGTTCGAAATACGTTCAGAAAACCTTGAGCCAATTCCTGTTTTAACTGTTTCTGAACTGGTCTCGTCTGGCCGACCAGTGCCGGTATCGCTCGTTCAGTCCGGAGCAGGTTCGGCAGAAGTTGCTGAGCGCGATGATGAATCCAGCCAGCGTATCGTACTTGATTTATCTTTTCAATACGGCGACTTTACGTTCCGGTTTGATAGTTTCGGGGCGTCATCTAACGTGAGCCTGGAGAAGAAAAATGAGGAGTACATTTTCCACAAAATTCGCCGGGATCAACGTCTGGAACGCCAAAAAATAAATTTCCTACGCGACTCGGGACTCGACTTACGTAACGGTCGTCTGGTACTTTCGAAAGCCGAAGCGTTTGCCTGGTTATCGGATAAGAGTTCCCAATTGCGGGAGGCCGATTTTGTACTACGCCAGGATGCTCAGGACACTAAACGGTATTTTCTGGGTTATTCAAGCCTAAACGTCTCCATTCAGGAAGGACGTGACTGGTTCGACATATACGCCAACGTGCGCTTTGGTGAGTTCGAAATTCCTTTTTTGAAACTGCGGACGCTGATTCTGAACAAAAAGCGAGAGTTCAAGCTCCCTAATGGTGAGATAGCGGTTATTCCTGAAACCTGGTTTGCTAAATACTCCGAACTGTTTGGTTTTCTGGAACATATTGATGGGCTCGACAATGCCAGTAATGGCCTGATACTTCAGAAACATCATTTGGCTTTAGTACGTGAACTGGAGCGCGATAACCTGGCCACAACAGTTATTAGCCGTAAGCTGGAACGATTACGCGATTTTGAGGAGATAGAACGGTTCCCCCTGCCAGTACAGTTCAACGGCACGCTACGTCCTTACCAACAAGCGGGGTATGACTGGATGAATTTTCTGCGTCAGTATCGATTTGGTGGCTGTCTGGCCGATGATATGGGGCTGGGAAAAACGGTTATGACGCTGGCTATGCTACAGGGCCAGAAGGAAGCGGGTACTACGTCTCCGAGTTTGCTGGTTATGCCAACTTCGCTGCTTTACAACTGGGAACTTGAAGCGCGCAAATTCACGCCCGACCTACGTGTAATGGTTTATACGGGTACGTATCGTGAGAAAAACACCGCTCAATTTGATGGATATGATTTGATTCTGACATCGTATGGTATTGTCAGAATCGACATCGATATACTCAGCGATTATCGGTTCAACTACGTCATTCTAGATGAGTCGCAGGCTATTAAAAACCCGTCGTCGCACATCACGAAGGCAGTAGTTCAGCTCAATACGGCCTATCGACTGATTCTGACGGGCACCCCTCTCGAGAATAGTACAATGGATCTCTGGTCGCAGATGTCGTTTATTAATCCGGGTTTATTAGGCAGTCAGTCGTTTTTTCGGAACGAGTTTCAGATTCCGATCGAAAAGCGGCATGACGATGCCAAAATCAATCGGCTTTATAGCCTGATTAAACCGTTTATGCTCCGGCGTAATAAAGCGCAGGTAGCAACCGATCTGCCCGCGAAAGTAGAGAGTGTGCTTTATTCGGAGATGACACCTGATCAGGAAAAACAGTATGAGGAGGCTAAATCCTATTATCGTAACCTTATTCTGGAACATATTGAGGAAGAGGGGATGGCCAAATCGCAGATGGTGGTCTTACAGGGCCTGACCAAGCTCCGCCAGATTGCCAATCATCCTCGTATGGTCGATGCCGACTATGAAGGTGGCTCCGGCAAACTGGCAGATGTGCTCATTCGTCTGGAAAGCGCGATGACTGAAAACCACAAAGTTCTTATATTCAGCCAGTTCATTAAACACTTAAACGTTGTTCAGCATTATTTAAAAGAGAAGCACATCAAATATGCTTACCTGGATGGCTCAACAACCGATCGGCAAAGCCAGGTTAATCTGTTCCAGACTGACGATTCCGTAAAGCTCTTTCTGATTTCGCTCAAGGCAGGCGGATTAGGGCACAATTTAACGGCTGCTGACTACGTGTTTATTCTGGACCCCTGGTGGAATCCAGCCATTGAGGCTCAAGCCGTTGACCGTGCCCACCGTATCGGCCAGCAAAAAACGGTCTTTACTTATAAATTCATTGCCAAAAATACCGTGGAGGAAAAAATTCTGTCGTTGCAGCGGGCCAAGCAGCAACTGGCCGGTAGCCTGATTACAACAGAAGAGAACTTCATGAAATCCCTTACAAAAGAAGATATTATAGCTTTGCTGGAGTAAGACGTGCCGCCAAATGAACAATTTTCAGGGAATATTCTGACGGATGTTTGTTATGTACCAAACACGCTATCATTCACCCTAAAAATTTGTTATATGACTGCTAAAAGTATGTTAGGAATCATTCTGACCCTGGTTGGTCTGGTAGGTTTGATCTATGGTGGTATTGATTTTACTAAAGGTGGCGTTGCCCAGGCTTCGTTTGTTTACCTCATTCTGGGAGGTGTTTTCTTCTTTGCTGGTATCAGCCTGATTCGCAGTACAAAAGCGTAATCACCTACCGCACATATACCCCTTTTTGCGTTTCATCACTAAGCACTACGTCTACATGCTCTGTCAGCGTAGTGCTTAATTCGTATCCTTTATAATCGGCGGCTACTGGATAGCGCGGATGATTTCGATCGACCAGGACGGCTACCTGTAATTTCCGCAGCGGTACACTCAGAAAAGGCTGCAAACTGAAGGCAAGCGTACGGCCCGTATATAATACGTCATCAACAACAATGACGACCATATCAGCATAATTCATGTCCGGAAGTTCAGGCAGAACGGGCGGTTGAGTGCGCTGTGATTTGTCGAGATTAAGCTGAATTAAACGTACTGAAAACGGAGCAATCGTCTGTAATTCCTGCGTTAACGCCTGCGCCAGAACGTAACCCTCCCCTGCTATGCCTGCTAGCAGCAAGTCTGTTTCCTCAAAATTATTTTCGTAAATCTGAAAA
>NZ_JBMDWV010000023.1:0-11481 GCF_048594605.1 Spirosoma sp. | reverse complement strand
TTTGGAAGTCAGGAATCCCTGAAGTTCGCTCAGAACCTCGACATCTATGCGGATTATAAAGCCAATTTTTTCAACAACTTGAGAAACTTAGAAAGGGGCGACCCAGATGCGACACCGGAAGCACTTTTTGCCGTAGTAGATTCAGAAAACCCTCCGCTACGTTTCTTTTTAGGCAGTCATAATTTACCCTGGGTGCGCGCTGCCTATACGGAACGCCTGGCGACGTGGGAGGCTTGGGAAGAAGTTTCCAACTCCGCACAAGGCCAACTCAGATAAGGAACCTAAAAACAGGAAAATTTCTTGATAAAGCACGTATTTCAACCTCCTGAATTTCCTGAAGGACGGCTAGCCAAAGTCTGGCAGCGGCCAACCGTCCTTCAGGAAATTCAAGAGATTACGAACTGTTTTAGCTATTAATCGATGAAAAAAGAAGAAAACAGCCCATCTAAAATCGAGTCGCTAACCGATGCGCACCGGGCTTTCGGTTTAGCTGAGCCTCAGCATCCGCTGGTCAGTCTGATTAATGGCTCTCACACACCGGTTGGCGGGCTTTCCTCAGCTCATATACTGGGCTTTTATAAAATATCGTACAAACCCAAACTGGGCGGCCGGTTAAAGTACGGCCAGAGTTACTACGATTTTGACGAAGGCGGTTTGCTGTTCGCTTCTCCCGGTCAGATAATCGGCGGCAATGACAACGACCCCAGCGTATGTTCTAACTATACGCTACTGATTCACCCGGATTTCTTTTTAGGCTATGCCCTGGCCAAAACCATTCGGCAGTATGGCTTCTTTTCGTACGCAACCAATGAGACTCTGCACCTTTCGGAAGAAGAAAAAGAAACAATCATTCAGATTTTTAAACTGATAAACAATGAGCTGAACAGCCGAATCGACGATTTTAGCCAGAGCGTCGTTATTGCTCAAATTGAGCTGTTGCTGAACTACGCGAATCGTTTTTACAAACGTCAGTTTATTACCCGCAAAGCCGTAAACCACGATCTGCTTCAAAAGCTGGAGGACGTACTGAACGATTATTTTGTCAATCAAGTATCTCTAAGCCAGGGCTTGCCAACCGTCAGCTATCTGGCCGAACACGTTAATCTATCCCCCAGTTATTTAAGCGATATGCTACGGTCACTGATCGGTCAGAATGCGCAGCAATACATTCACGACAAACTGATCGAGAAGGCCAAAGAAACACTGTCTACCACCACCTTATCAGTTAGCGAAGTGGCCTACGAATTAGGCTTTGAGCACTCGCAATCATTTAGCAAGCTCTTCAAAACAAAAACCAACCTGTCGCCCCTGGAATTCAGACGGTCGTTCAATTAAACCGATAGGCACCGATAGGCATAAGGGTTTAGCCTACCAAGGACTTATCCCTGTATCGGGTGCGTTGTCGTCGCTGAAAAACTGACCCGTTGGGCCATCCGCATCCAGCGTGGCAGCTTTGACCAGCCGCGCAGCTGCATCAGGTACGGTACCCGGCCCGCTATGGTGATTAAAATCCGTAGCTGTGTAGCCAGGGTCAACCGCGTTGACCTTAAACGGCGTATCTCTCAGGTCATAGGCCAATATAATGGTGTAGGCATTCAGGGCGGCTTTGGACGATACGTAGCAAGCCCCTTTTGCGTGATAATACTTCCAGTTGGGGTCAGTATGGAGCGTCAGCGAGCCTAAGCCGGAGGTAACGTTGACGATTCGGGGATCTGGCGCTGTTTTCAGCAGGTCGATAAAAGCCTGTGTAGTTTCGATTACACCGAATAAATTGGTTTCAAACACGTTTCTGAACACGCTGATATCGGTATCGAGGGCCGTTTGTGGAAAGCCTCCGCTGATACCCGCATTGTTAATCAACACATCCAGCACATCAGTTTTTCGACCCAGGTCCTCACGGGCGGCTTTTATGGACTCCAGATTATCAACGTCAATGGTGATCACCTCTACGTTGTCGAAGCCTTCCGATATAAGCTGATCGACCGCCTGCTGACCTTTTTGCGCATCGCGACTTCCCAGATAAACGTAGTAACCTTTTTGCAATAACTGCCGTGCAGCCTCGAAACCGATACTCTTGTTAGCTCCGGTAATCAGTACTTTTTTCATGATTCATCTATTTTTTGATGGCACAAACCTACGGCACATGCAGAAAGCAACTGAAACACATTCTTCGACATTACTGGTACATTTCACGGGTGACGGCCCGATACTCGGCGGGGGTCAGGCCCGTTTCGCGTTTAAAGAAGCGGCTGAAATACGACGCATCCGCAAATCCCAGATCAAACGCAATCTCTTTTAACGAATGCTGGGTATGAAACAGCAACCGTTTGGTTTCCAGCACCAGGCGTTCGTGGATATGGACGATGGCTGGCCGTCCGCTCTGGCTTTTCACAACTTCGCTGAGGTAACCAGCCGATACGTGAAGCAAAGAGGCATACTCACTCACCTGATGCAGCTCGCGAAAGTGTTCATCAATGGTAAGCTGGTACTTCTTCAGCATCAGTTTGTCAACTGACAACGTATTACTCTCAAATTGGTCCGTATATAGTCGACTCAAATAGGTCAGTAACACCGTCAGGTAAGCGGTAACCATGCGCTGCTGCCATTCGCCGGGACGACAATACTCCGCGTAAATCTTCGTCAGCAGATCGTCGACAAAGGTTGCATCAGCGTTGGTAAGCAGCAGTTCATGCGCATTCTGCGGGTTGTGAATAAGCGGCAGTTTGGCTAGAGCAGCGTTTTCCTGCAAGGCCAGAAACTCAGTCGTAAACGCCAGAGCTGTACCCCATAAGGGTTTGGGTTCTTCCTTTACTATTAACTGATTGGGCGCAAATACGTAAAAGCTATTGTCTTTCGTTACGTAGGGCGTCATATCTACCCAATGGCGGCTGCTGCCCCGACGGACGAATGCCAGCAGGTAATAGTCTTTTCGATGCGGCAACAGCAGCTCCGACCGATGGGCCAGGTGCTCTTCAACCTGAAGCATACTGAATAACTCACCTTCCAGAACGGGGTCCTGAGCCAAGGTATAAATCGGTACGGGCTGATCAATACTGATTGTATTCATTCCTAAAAGTAAGGAATCCTGATCACTACGTGGTTAAAACGTAGTGCTTCCTGCGCTCGACTTACCAAATACCCATTCATACCGAAGCCATCTACTACTTCAGTTCAAACCCTACCGTCTGGTTATCTTACTCTCTGAGTAAATAACCATCAATATATCTGTACCAATCGGGCGGAATGCAAGCTGGTAAAGCTGGTTGTTGTTTACCTACCGCTTCTGGGATGATCGAACAATTTCGTTGAGCAGAATGGTTAAGTCGTTGTTCATCAGTTGTAGTTCGGTGGCCAGTTGACCCAGCATGGTCGAGCGAACGGTTAGCTCTTCAGCGGTGTAGAAAGTGCCATCGCCAAAATAATCGACCTCCCGTCGCTTACGATGACGTGTCTGCCTGGCTTCAGTATCGAGCGACACCAGAATGTCCCATCGGCTCCGCAGAGCATCGACCAGCGGGGGCGTATTAGCTGATTTAGGCTTGTTGAGATAATACCAGACCAGGGGAGGAAAAACGGGCGATGTGATCGAATGTACCCATATATCCCGTAATGGATTGCGCCGATGACGATAGTCGGCCCTGGGTGGCTTTTGCCACAGAGACGTAATGCCCAGACCCGCTTCCAGCAGACCGCCCCCGATACCGGCCCACTCGCCTGTGTTGTCATGGTCGCCTAACTTGAGCATACCAACTGCCAGCGCTGTCAGTGCACCGGTCGTAATGGCACTGATCGTCATGGCCTTTTCCCGGCTGTTTTCCTGCCGTGTCAGCAACGTAGCGGTTAACGTGGCGCGTTTACTGTCGCAATCGACCAGTGCAACTGCCGTAGCAATATCAAAGCTGGCCAGTTGAAGCTGATCGGTCATTTTTTGCCGCAGGGTCAGGTACTCGTTCGAGGCTGGGCCATCGGGGGTTTGTTGCCGTTCCAGCAACGTAGCGCGTACCAGTAAGGGTGTGAGTCCTACAGCCTGCGCCATCCGAAGCCCACGTTCACCATAACGCTGCCGAAGCAGCGAATCATCCGCCGAGCCAGGCTGCAAATCGACGGGGTGAAAGACATAGCCTGACGTACCGCTGGAGTCAATTGCGCAATTATCATTGGCCACTTTCGCCAGCGTAGACGCCGTCTGGCGGGATGTCATACAACTGGTAAACGTAGTGGCAAAAAGCAAACTTATCAGATAACAGGGCAGAAGATTAAGTCGATGGGTAATCATGCAATCAATTCAGTTATAGAAAGACATGAATTATGGGCAATGCTCATTAACAGATAGTTAATAGGCTTTTTGTCATCCCGGCGAAGGAGCTACTCTTGATTCTCGTTAAAAAGAAGTTGTTTGTTGCTAGGGAGAAGTCAGCTTGCCTGACGACTTGTTTCCGGTACAAAAAACCAGAGCACGGCCAGAGCGACGACGGCCAGCGCAGCCAGTGTCAAAAACGCGACATGGTAACTCGTTTGCTGCAACAGCATTCCGGCAAACGCATTGCTGAGCGAAGCTCCCAGCCCAACGGCCGTAGCAATAGCTCCCTGCGTAGTGTTGAACAGACCCGACCCGCGCGTCAGATCCGAGACAATCAGGATGGACAACACGCCGAAAATCCCCGCGCCCACGCCGTCCAGAATCTGGATGGCAACCAGCAACACCGGATCGCTCGTTAAGGTATAGAGCAGGCCACGGATGGGCAGTACAGCAAAGGCAATGAGTAACAACCGCTTACGTCCCCCGGCGGCCAGTTTCCCGGTCAGGTAACTGGCGGGAATCATGACGAGCTGCGCCACAATGATACAAGCCGACATGTATGCCGATGACGCACCTGCGCTAATTCCCTGAGCCAGTCGCTGACCCAGTAGTGGTAACATGGCGGCATTGGCAAAGTGAAAGAGCACACAGGCCAGCGCAAAAAAGAGGATCGACCGATTACTGAGGATGGCCTGCCAGCCTGAGCGTTTATCGTCACCCTCCTGTTCGTCTTCTTCCGGACAACCACGGGCCAGCTGATGGTCGATGTCTTTTTCCTGAATGCGCCAGATGGACAGACTACTCAGGACCGACATACCAGCCAGCAACAGGAAAATTCCTTTTGTGCTGACGTAGTAGCCCAGCAAACCAGCCAGCAGAGCCGCAAATACGTTCCCGGCATGGTTGAAGGTTTCATTACGGCCAACACGCTTATCCAGGGCTTTCGGCCCAACCAGTCCCAACGTAATAGCGGCAACTGCCGGGGCAAACCAGGCGGCTGCCACGCCCATGATAACCTGACCACCCATAATCACCGGATAAGTTGGCAGGGTAATGGTTATAATGGCGGCAAAGGCAATCAGGAGCGATGCGATGATCGAATAGATACGTTTCCGGCGGGTTCGGTCAACCAGCGCACCTGCCGGTGTCTGAGCCACTACGGTTGCAATGCCCATTACCGACATGGCAATACCGATATTCTGCGCATCCCAATGCAGCGTTGTTAATAAGTAAATAGCCAGATACGGACCCAGTCCATCCCGAACGTCGGCTAAAAAGAAATTGGCGGCATCCAGCGCGCGCAGACTTGTTGAGCTGGGCTGCCGGGTCGTTGGTTTCGGAGATAATTTAACCATCTTTTAATAATCTACCAGCGTTGCGTAAAGTGAAGACGAGACAACGCCTTTCAGAATATGTAAATATTATACCGAAGCAAACGAACGACCGAAACGACGGGTTAGCTTCTGATTTTAGCGAATCAACCCCTTTTGCAGACCCCAATTACTTATACGATTCTGTAGAGAAAAATACCTAATATTGTTTCTGGATATACTCATGGTTAATACGAATCGCTCTGGCATGAAAAACGATTCATATTAACCATGGCGCTAGAATCGCAGGGATTGCGTAAGCTGAATCCGCACTAACGAACCAGAAACGACTGGCCGTTGACGGTGATCTGCGTAGCATCCACAATGGTTTGTTTCGAGAGCCGGACCTGTCCTTCGCCAAGCGGGTGAACGTAACCCTCTACGGCAATCGTGCTTTCTTTGGGGGCTATACTAATCAACTGAGCCGCTGCGTGAGGTGGTACACGTACCAGTGTCTGATCGCTCAGGCGTACCCCCTTGACCTGACCCTGTCGGTCTAGCTGATAATCAACCACTTTCCCTTTTACACTCGCGGGCGTCGGAGTAGGCAAGGTTGCCGGACCAGCCGGTGGTGTATCCGTCACAACGGTTTGGCCACTGGTCAGGCTTACCAGCTGGAAAACAGTCGTCCCTTCGGGTGTCGTATCGGAGGAGCCGGTCAGGGTCACTTTACTGCCTGCTTTACCAGCGGCCTGGATCGCCTGACCCATGCGGGCAGGAAACTGAACGGCGACGGTCTGCGAACCCGTGTTGAGCGTAAAGCCATCCAGAACCGATTCATCGTTGGCCGTGAACTGCTGAACCGTACCGGAGAGAGTTGTCAGAGCGACCATGCCAGACGCTTTTGGTGGCCGGAGTCCGGCAAAAGCAACGGGACCAGGTCCACCGGGACCACGACCGGGAGTTATTGGAGGTTGCGCCTGGGTTGTTAAGGTAGCGGCTACGCCAAGGATGGTTAGTAGCGATACGAGCTGATGGTTGCGTTTCATAATTCTTAGTTGATTAATTACGAAGGCAAACCTATCGCTCCCGTCTAAGGACGATCTGAGGAAAGAATTAATTTATCTTAAGCTTCACCTTAAGGTTCATTCTGTCAGAAATACAGGTGGTAGAGCCAAACGACACCCAGTGTACAGAGTAGCGGAATTGTCATCACCAGAGCCCCCAGTCTGAGAAACGACCAGGCGCTTACCGACTGCCCTTCCCGGCGTAACGCCACTAGCCAGAGTATCGTAGCCAGCGAGCCCGTTACAGACAGATTAGGCCCTAGATCAATACCAATCAGAATGGCACTTTTAATCACTTCGGGGAGTTGGCCTGCCTGAACCACAGTGCCCGCAATCAAACCCGCTGGCAAGTTATTGACCAGATTACAGGCCATTGCTATCCCGATGCCGCTAAGCCAGGTTGTTTCTGAAACCGATCGAGCCGTATTGGTCCGTAACAACGTAGTCAACTCTTCAATCACTCCCGTCTTGGCCAGGGCTTCTACCAATACAAACAACCCGGCTACCAGCGGCAGCACGGCCCACGATACGTCTTTAATAACGACCCAGGGGTTTTTCCTGGCTCTCATTAGAACCAACGCCGATGTAAGAATACCGGTGACGGCCGTGGGCAGACCAAGCGGTTCGTCAAGTGCCGATGCCCCTAACAGAATAAGCGCCGTAGCAGCAATCCCAATAATAGCCATCCGTCCACCCGGCGACAACGTCGGAATTGAAATATTCTGGGCAACAGACTCACGTAGCGCGTCGCGTTGGGTATAGCGTAAAATCAGGTACGTAGTAACAATGGAGACAACGGAGGGTAACGTATAGTGCCCCAGCCAGACCAGTAAGGGCGGCATGTGTGTGCCATAAATCACCAGATTAGCCGGGTTCGAAATGGGCAACACAAAGGAAGCGGCATTGGCAATAAACGCGCAGATGAACAGATAAGGCAATGGATTTTTAACCCTCGCCGTTTTCACCGCGGCTGCCACAGCCGGAGTGAGCACAACAGCCGTAGCGTCATTAGACAAAAACGTAGTGACAACTATGCCTACTAAATAAATCAGGCCAAAAAGCTGGCCGGCTGAACCATTGGCCCGCTGGGTAGCATGAGCCGCCAGCCAGTCAAAAAGCTTTTCTTCCCGAGCAGTTTCGGCCAGGAGCATCATGCCGGTCAGAAATAGATACACATCTGTTCCTCGGGCAATCCCTGACAAGCTTTCTGCAGGGGTGATCAGACCGAGCGCAAGCAACAGGACCGCTCCCCCAACGGCCCAGACAAATTCAGGTAGTTTAAACGGTTGAATGATAACGCCCCCAATCGACAAAAGAGTAATAATCCAGATGAGACTTTGAGTCATATGGCGGTAAAAATAATGCTGTTGCTCTGGATCATTCCCAATTTCATGCCGAAATCGGATTTCGGTGTAGCTTTCTAACGACGAACCTATCGAATTATAGCGGCAAATTCTGCTACCGACGGTACGTATGACTTAGCTTACAGTCATTTATGGGGCTACGTAGTGACCGCAGATCATAGATAGTGCTCACTTTTTGAGTGACGCTACGTATCTCATAACCATCGTCCATGAATAATCTGAATGGTTTCCGAAATTAGGTATCCCATCATTCGCTTTATTTAGCTGAGGAGTAGCCCAAACCATGTCCTAATTTAAACAGAGCGTACCCGGCAGATTCATTACTTCCCGGTACATCTGACTTATTTTCAGCGACCATCTGTTGAGAAGCCGGAATCGAGAAGGGTAATTTCCCGGTTGGACTATACGCCCCACTAACAATGTCCAGGAGAGCTGCAGAAGTGGTGCCGAAGGTAGCCACAAGGGTCTTGGCAGCACCCTGGTCCAGTTCATCAATGACCCAGGGATTGGAGAAATTGATAGCCACAACCGTTGGTTTACTTCGGATCAGTTCATTGACATGCTCAACATCAATTCGATTCTTCGACAATTGAAGCTCAATGGATTTCCCCTCTGAACTAAACAAACCACCTGCATTCGGAATAAGCCAGACTAAAATCACGTCAGCATCTTCTTTTTTTGACACAAATTCAAAGGGGCTTGAGGAGCCAGTCGGTTGATAAACGGTTATAGGATTGCCGCTTCGGCCACTGTTGTAGTAGGTTTCAAAATAAACTTTGGTTTTCGGCCGTAACGGCAGCTGGTTCGCTTCATTACGTAGCAGAACGATCGATTTTCGATGGGCTAAATCTGCTTTTTGCTGAAACTGAGCATTGCCGACAATACGCTGCGCTTTCTCAGCATCTACGTAAGGGTTTTCAAAAAGGCCCAACTGAAATTTTTCAGTCAGTAAACGCGCCACCGACTCGTTAATTCGGGTCTCTGAAACAAGCCCCTGCTTTACCGTTTCCAGTAAAACGGAGGGATCGGCAGTTCCTGAGAAAAGATCAACGCCCGCTTCCAGCGCTTTTTGATAACGTTGGTGCAGTGTGAGCGTTTCGACACCCCAGGGCATCATTTCAATAGGCCCCGTATCTGAATTGATAATACCCGTAAAGCCTAGTTTTTTTCGCAATAAATCCTGCAGAATGGCTTTGTTATAGGAAAAACCAACGGCTTCAAACGCTTTATCCTTGGGCGCTGAATAATAGGGCATAATCGCCGATGTACCGGCCTGAATAGCAGCTTTGAACGGTTTGAGATGATACTCGAACATACCTCCCGGGTAGTGCGCATACTTGCCCCAGTCGAAGTGGGAATCAAGCCCATTCTCCTGTGGCCCTCCGCCAGGAAAATGCTTGGTCGTCATGGCTACCGACGTAGTGCTTAGGCGGTTGCCCTGAAACCCCAGAATGACCTCGCGAATCATACCAGCGGCCCGGTCGGCGTCTTCACCAAACGTTCCTTCGATACGCTGCCAACGGGGTTCCGTGGCCAGGTCTGCCATGTACATGTAGCCTTTCCGCAGGCCGACTGCCGTCCATTCCTGCCGGGCAATATCGGCGAAGTCACGAGTCATTTTCAAGTCATTCATGGCCGACAGACCTAACTCACCCGGCCATTTGGAAAACGACGTAGCGCCTACACTCAAGCCAATGGCGGCATCGATAGTGATATGATTACGGGGATTAGAAGCTACGATAGCCGGTATTCCCAAACGAGACGATTCGCACAGGGCTTGCAGATTATTGGCCCACTCGGCAATGATACGTGCAGATGGATTGGCTCGTAAGATGAAATGCCGCAACTGAAACCGGCTTACCCCTTTCGTTGTACCAGCGGCCGACATGAGGGGTGTAGGCAAAGGCTTACGGGTAAACATATTGGTTGGCTGGATCAAATCTTCTTCATTGAAGCCGCTAGTAATCTCGGATTTAGCCGCATTCGCCTGAAAAGCGTTATCGCCAGCCATGCGGGTGGTGCTGATCAGCATGAAGCCTACCTTCTCCTCCAGGGTCATCTGGGCCAGCAAATCCTGCACTCGTGATTTTGCGGGTAGCCGCCAATCTTCGTAAGGGTCAAGTTTACCATTTTTATTCAGATCCTTGAATTTCAATCCATTTTGCGTCAGTACGTTCACGTTTTTTTGACCTAACGCGGGTTGCACTGGTTTTTGGGCCAAAACAGGAAAGGTAACAACTAAAAAGCCCAGCACGACAATTCTGAAATAATAGGATACAATGAGAGGTTGCAGCTTCATAGGTTGATAAGTAAAAGTGTGCCAGTCACCAACAGATCTATAATCGGTACGTTCTCAGGTTGTTTGGTGAACAACACTTCGGTTACATAAGGTTTGTTCTTAAAGGGCAAGTACATTCCTTCCTACTTCCAGAGGATACGTCTTGTTGTTCCACACAGGCGGTTGTCGTCTGATACGTGCACGACAACCGAAGCCGATTTTTGGCTTAGGTCAATGGTTTTGGAGCTTAAATACACCAAAGTCTTTGCGTATTAGGCACGAAGCAGCCATAATCCGATTAATGAGACAACCCAATCCAGTCATTCACTGAGCCTTCCAGGGCTTTTGCAGAACATCGACCCGGATCGACTGGGCGCTTAGCTCAGGAAGCACTAACAGCGTAAAAAGGCGCTATAATCTGCCGATGGAGCGCCACAGAGCAAGTTCTTGGCTGAATCGGTTGTCGATTACCTCACAGGTAGTATCAATCCGCATGGTTGGCCGGGTTTTCAGGTTATAAGCTGGCCAGGCCGGTACGTCCTTAGCTGCTGGCTTGCCGGTACGGGCGAAGGTTGTCCACAATTCGGCAAAGTGATGAGAAGCCGTAAATCGTTCGGGCCGATTCCCGCCGAAGAAGCTTTCTTTCGGCTGGGAGCCGTCGCGGGGCGGTATTTCATTGTTGAATTTAAAGGAGATATCCATGGCATGGGGCGTTCCCATCGGATAATCCGTACCGGGAATGGGCTTCTCGGATTTATACCCAAAATTATACAGGTACACCGGTGCTCCGCCCTCTTTTGCTTTCTTTTCTGCAATATCTACCGAACCCAGTCCCATCATGGTGATGGATGAAATGGCGACAAAAATCTGCGGAGCTGTTGCGTTAGGCGTCGCTTTTCGATACGTTTCGATAATTTTACGGGTATCCTCGCCATACTGCGGCTCCAGCTTTTTCTGTAAACTATCAAAATCCAGTTTGGCGAATTCGGTATCCTTCCGCTCCCAGGCGAAGAACGTGTACTCATCCTCGTTCCAGCCGACCAGTAACGGTTTGTTGCGGGAAATGGCCGGAGCCACCGGATCGAAGGGATGACGAGGCAGCACTCCACCATCGACCACCGGCCCAAAACCGCCGTAATTCCGGCGCATCATTCCCTGACTC
>NZ_JBMDWV010000229.1:0-2142 GCF_048594605.1 Spirosoma sp. | reverse complement strand
TAAGTAAGGGATGATTAAATCCGGCTGTGGATAACATCACCGGATTCTACTGCTACGACAGCTGTGTGATCTACAAATAAGGGTTGGACTTAATAACAGATATAACCCAGCTATTCACTGCCGGGTATACCTGATTTGTATTATAGAGGCGCTTATACTGCCCATTCATTTACGTGAGATGCATTACCCATACCAATTTCTTTGGCGCTGATTGTAAATGTTTCAGTAATAGGATTTTCGCCTGCCGCATTAAAGTTTTCCCTGTAGGCAACCAGGTAACCTTCCTTGAAACTGAGCTCTTTCATAGTAGCGTCAGAATCTCTCTTGGTAAAAGTTATTTTACCGTCCTTCCTCTCAAAATTATTACACATCCATTCAAAAAATTTAGTATCCCCGGTAGATTCAACGGTGATAGTGATCTGACCACCACGTGTAACCGATGATGGACGACCGGTTGCGTCTGTTTCCTGTTTTAAGGTGTAGCTAAGGTCAAGTACATTGTTTTTAGCACCTGCTACGTCTAATTGTGCTTTAAATGACATAATTATTAATTTGAAGTTTAAAAAGTATGATAGCTATTTTATAAGAGTTGGGCAATAAATATCTAACACCATCCGTGGGATAGCACTGCAATGATTCACGATGTATCTGCTGTTATAGCGTTTAAGCTTCGCTAATCCTGTTCATATTTCGACATCCATTCAATTCCATCGGCATCGTCACCTTTCTGTCCGTCCAGTTTTATCATAAATGTTTTGGCAGGGAAGTAGGGCTTGAGATGAATATCGAGGAATACCCTGTCTTTTTGTTGGGGATCCTGCTCAAATCTTTTGATGGTAAAATTCTCTATCAGCTTGTTGGGGCCTGTAATACTGTCCAGGAACTTCACGATCTGTCCGTTTAATTCCTTTCTTGTGCTTGCATTGAAATTTTCGAAAGCACGCCTGTTCAGAAAATCCATCATCACTTTAGCCACGTAGTCAAATACGCGAACTACAGAGTAGGTTTGAAGTCCGATATTATCACCATTGAATAAGGTTTTGGCCGAAAACGCCATTACTTTGCCATATTCTTTCGCCATTGGAACCAGCCCTAATTTTTCCAGTCCGGCTATTTCACTTTTTTTCAGGTCGAAGCGCACGCCGTCCACCTCATTCATGCTACCATGTTTTTTACCCGCAGTAACCTGCGACATCAACGTGTAGTAAATTTTACCTGCGAGTGAAGATGAGGGGGGTACAAACAAATGGTCTTCTTCAGTAACTTCTTCGTCTTTTTCGCGCCCTACCAGCCAATTACAAGCCATTACTACATTGGAGCGATAAGCGTCCCCCCCTGTAAGATTAGCCGCTTCGAACAATTCCATCACGTCGTCTGGTGTATCAAGGTTCTCGAAATCGGTAACCAGCATTACCTTATTATCGTAAGCAATTTTTGCCCATTTTTCAACCACTTTATTAGAGCCCAGATATCCGGGTAAAACTAAAATACCATAGTTGTTACGTAAATCCAGCCTGTCATAATTGTTAACCAGCTCCGCCTGAACATGATCGATAAATCTTGTATTGTCCAGATCTTTTAACTGATCCGGCTCAGCGTTGATAAAAGAAACATTTTTTACTTTCTGACTTTCGGTGTTTTTGAAGAACAAGGCAACCGAGCGATAGGAGCGCTCCAGATCCTGCGTTCTCTCTAACGCAGCTTTTATATTCTTCTTGAGTGTACGGTCGGCTGTTTCAGCCAGTTTATCACTGTTAGCCACCATTTCGGAAATATCGTCGGTAGATTCTAATATATCTATCCAGCAACTCAATGCATTTTTCAATGCCTCCCGCTCCTTTTTCTTGCCAGACTCTTCTAAAAAAATCTTCTTACGGGCTTTCCGATCAGGATTCAGGTTTTGAATATTATCAATAACTGACTCTAAAAGATCAAAACCTCCCAGTTTGGTCAATGGCTGAAGATGAGACTCCAGGGTGCCCAGAGCAGCTCTCTCAGGCTGTTTGAATTCTTTAGATAAGTTCTGCTCTTCGGGGGAAAGCTGACTTTGTAATGTAGACATATATAACAATGGATTGTAGTTATTGAATATTATTTGCTGTTACCTTCAAGTTCCTGCATCAGTACTCTGAGTGCTGCAAT
>NZ_JBMDWV010000228.1:0-7461 GCF_048594605.1 Spirosoma sp. | reverse complement strand
GTACCGCCACCGGAACACCCAGCCCCTTGGCTAAGGACGTAATAGCCAGGATTTTTGGGTTGTGCAGGTCCAAATACGGCAAACAGCCGCCCCCACCAGTTCCGTAGGGTCATCGCGCGTTTGGGTTTTGTCCCAGTATGCCGAATGCCTGCGTATCATCAACGAGCAGGACGCTCTCTTTGCAAGACTTGAGCAACTCTAGATACATTCCAAGTGGAGCTGGTTTGCCCTGCGCTACGTTCCAGCTATCGGTGACAAGCCAGGGCGTTCGGTTTTGCTGGCGGTGCATGTGGATCAACCGGGCCAACTGCTCGGCATCGTTAGCCGGGAACGACGCCACCGGAACACCCCGAAAGGCGGCCAGCAGGACTCCCCAGCGCCCGACCGGGTACATCGCTTCATCCATCAACACCGCATTTGAACGCCCTAGCGAGGCAACAATATCCCAGAACACGTGCAGCGTTGAGGGAGCCAGCAGGCCACTTTCCAGTCCCTGTTTACAGGCCACTTCCTTCGCCACCATCTGATGTAAACGTGGCTCATATAGCGCAGCCGGTTTACCCGTCGTAATGGACAAATGGGGTGGAAAGGAAGCGGATAGTGTCTGCTGACCCAGGTACAACGCCGACGTGAAATCAACCATTGTACTCTCTGCGAATAAGCTGGCCGTTCGGCGGAAGTTGCGCGTTTATCGACGGCCCATTTATCTGCCGTGGGCGCACTTGGCCGTTCTGTCGCATCGCCACCTGCCGTTCAATTAACTGAGATGGCTGCTGATAACGGTCTTCATTAGCGGGCAGCGAAATCCGCGTATCCACAATGTCGGAAGCCAGATCAACTCCGGTAACGGCTTTGTAGGCGTGGATATACCGCTGAATTTCTGCCCGCCAGTAATGCGCCCAGTTAGCAGCATTCTGCCCACTCAATGCCGTGTTGTTCCAGTTTCCGTACCGGATCGATAGCAGCAACTGCTCGCCGAAAACGCCCAGATCGTGGAAATGGGTGACATTAGTCGGATTCCAGCCCTGGAGTTGCTTCATGTTATCAACCCGGTCCATCCACGGTTCGGTATAGGGCACCATGATTCGCCCACCGAGAAACTCTCGCACTTCAGGCCGGGCCAGTAGCCACTGCTGGGTCATCATCTCCACGCGGGCCGTCCAGGGTAGATCGCCGTACTGGTTGTGTGCCCCTTCGGCCAGCATCAGGTGAACTTCGCGCAAGTGATTCAGCATTGGAAAGCCGTCGGGAATAACTGTTGTGAAGTTCGCCTGCTGATAGAACTCAACGGCGACCCGCAGCAGTTCGTGAAAACCCCGCAGAAAATTCGTGCGGTGTTCAGCTACGGGAATGCTCTGAACAGCCTTGCCTATCAACGAGATGCCGTATTCGTACTGATATTCTAAGTTGCGTCGGTTAATGGTCAGTCGATTGCGTTCATCTTCGATATACCCCCATAGTAAATTGCCCAATGGACGCAGCGGATCGATAGCCAGGTTAGCTAGCGGGTCGCGGTCAATACCCCGGCGGACGTTCTGGAAACGCAGACTGAGAGCGTTTAGCGTTTGGACTAATCCCCCTTCTTCGTGCCAGTAGGACCAGATGAGTTCCAGCAGGGGCGGACTCGTCAGCCTCGACTGAAGGATTCCGTAGCAGTCATTGGGCAGATACAGACCTTCTTTAAGCGGTAATTCTTTTAGGTTTTCACGAATGGTCTCAAAATATGGTAACGTTGCCATCGTTCGTCCACCTTCGGTTTCCAGTTTGCTCAAGTACTCATCACGCAGTCTGGAAATGTTGAAGCGGGAAATATTTGAACGACGCGTTCGTTGACCGTCTCCCTTTGGGTCTTTACTAATTGGTTTATAAAAATCATTGATTTCTGAAGGCACCAATCCACATTCCTGCATTAGATATAACTCGGTGGCTACTTTGAGCAGACTGTAGGAAGCCGTACGATTGAAAGGCACACGATTTTTATATTCTGCTAGCTCGTTGTTCGTTTTATCGGAACATAGGACCCGGTCCATGAACCTCCGGTAATCATTAAAATTAAGCGTCCGGTTTCGGATAACGATCCAAAGAAGCTGGTCGTCGGTAGCCTCACGATTGGTTTCTTGGAGCGACACGTTAACTACCTGAGCGCTCTCCTCCGTGACTTTCAGATTTACTGTTGGAAAGTCATAATCGGATTGTAGATCCCTGCTGGTCCATGCACTTAGACTTTCGGCATCTGGCCTATCGATAAATGCGTTGATGACATAAGTCCCGACCATGTCCCATTCCTGGATAAGAAAAGAAATATTGACTGGGTCTTCTTCTTTTAGAGGAAGCTTGATTTCTCCCCCAGTTTTTCCGGCAACAAGTCGCCTAAATAGTTTCGATGCACTCTTAGAAACTTGTTTTTCTGTCTCCTCAGAGCTTTCATACAATTTGCTAAAGGTTAGCGTTGGCGAGTCACCGTTTACCTTAGGAGGATTGTACCGGTATTCAATTAGGGCAGTATGATCGCTCGACAGATTGTCAAAAAGAAGAAAAAGACTATTGTAATATGTGTCAGGTTCTATTATTTTTTGGAATATACTACCTGGCTTGTCCTTGGCCTCTCTAATAATTTCCAGGGTCAACGTCGAGCTGTCGCCGATATACACCTGTTGATGGTCAATGCGTAAGTCGCGTTTCATAATACTTAGTTATTGTTTAGCGTTCGTATCATTCGTCCATTTAATGCGGGCTGTCTGGCCGGTTTGGCTCCTGCTCCATAGCGTTTCGCCCGTTCCAAAGCCCAGCGGCTCAGAATGCGGCTCAGTAATCGCGATTCGTTTTCCGCCGTGATGGCCCCATCCGCTTTGGCTTGGCCTATCACGGCAAAGACCAGCGACGGGGCACTTTTTTCCATCAGACCTGGTTGCTGTTGCCACTGCTTATAAAGTTGCTTTAAACGCACAGGTTGTCGCTCTGTTACGGGGAAAATCTCTCCCAATATTTTCCCTTGAAGCGAAGTAGGCCGGTGGTTAATCAGTAGATTTGCAAACTGCGGCAGCACCTTTTTCAGGCTCTGAATAATCTGTTGCTTAGTGATCGGCTCCCCATGTGTTGGGTAAAGGGACTCCCACTGTTTCGCTAGCGCATCCCACTGCGGATGCGGATAAAGCGTTTTTCCTAGCGCGATGCTGACCTGCACCCGAATCCATGGAAAGGGATGGGGAGCGTCAGTGGCAACGCGAAAGACGAAGTAGCTTGGCAAACTTACCACGCTCATTAGGCCGTATGTCGCCCCGACGCCAAGATGCGCCATGGCCCAGAAGTCAGACAGGATTTCGTTCAGCCAGCGCTGATACAGTTGCCAAGCCATAACGTCTTCACCTTTGGCAATAACCTTGTTGATTTCCTCCTTGATTGACTGCGTCAGGCCAAGCAGCTCCGATCCTTGATGCCCCACTTCGTGAATGAGCGACGAAGCAATGCCGCTTCCAATCATGCGCTCGCGGGGAATCTGGATTACTCCCACTGGGTTTTCGTCGCCACCGGGCAGGCGAGTTCGCGCCCGTCGAATGGCGGCCCCGTGTCCCCGTTCTAGAAAGCAGATCAGGGGTGGTGCTTCGTAATAGTTGCCGGGTAAAGTCAACGCATCCTCCGCCAGTATGTCTAAGCCCGCCATCCAAGTACCAGTGCCGTGTTCGCCACGTTGTAGGAGCACATCAGAAAAAATATCCAACTGATCAAGAAGATTGTTGTAGCGTAGCTTAAGCAGCGCATACTGGGCCTGCCCTTTATGGGAGGGGATGTCCGGGTTTTTCACCCACTGAAGGAACGAGCGAAGCCGGTGTCGCAGATCGAAGGCAATCCGGGCCAGATGGTCGTTAATCGCACCCTGGGCCGGGGCCGATACCGCAGCCGCCAGAACCATAGGAGTGTTCAACGAGAACGACTGCACCGTTTGCAATCGATTGAGTAACGACTGCGTTTCGTTGATCAGAAACTGGGTGTCGGCTGCGTTTTTCATGAACTTACAGTTGAATGACCAACGTATTACCGCGCCGCACCCAACTGCCCTGAGTGGCTCGACGACGCTGGCTGCCCCCTACCCCCCCCGAGGCAGGTTGAAGCAAACCAGGTGCATGTTGCTGAGCCGCATCGGTAAGTGCCTTTTTCAAAACGGCCTGCGGATTACCCGTGCTCCGTTGCGGCAAACTGGCCGCGTTGTTAGCGGCTGAATTGGCAAACCGGACGTAGGCTCGGGCTAATTCATACTCCTGATCTTCAGGACTGAGACCCTCCAGTTCTAACTCGAAGAGGTTGCCGGCCACACCACCTAATTTACCCCCGATGGTAGCTCCTAAGGGACCGCCAACGGTACCGAGGGCTCCTCCGACTAATGGTAAGGCTTTTTTGGCCACTCCTTTCAGCGCACCAATCAAGCCTTTACCAACGGATGCCGGGACGACTTTGCCGATGGCCCGGCCGGCCCGCTTAATCAGCTTGCCCAGGAACATATTGAGTTCTTCCTCGTTGGAAACATTAAGCAACTCGTGTGCAAACTCCAGCTCTTGGGTTTCGTCGAGTTCGCCATACAATTCATAGTTCTCGCCATTGGTTTGCCCCATAAACTCCTGATTAAATTCGTAGGAGCCGTTCCCGTTCTCATAGCCAAGCCCTTGTTCAAACTCCAGTTCAAATTCGTTATTGTACATGATCTTAGTATTTAAGGTGATAAGAAAATAGTTGATAGTTGATTAATCATCGTTTATGTCCCATAAATAAGAAGGGTATTTCCACGTCGAACCCAAGTTCCGCCCCCGGCTTTGCCGGGCCTGTTTTTCAGAGCCGAGCGTCGACTGTTGGCCAACAGGCCCGGCGCATATTGTCTGGCCGAGGCCGTAATTGCCTGCTTGCCTATTGCACCTAAGCTGAGGGCTGGATTTTGACGAACTGATTGATGTGCTTGACGAGTGAGGTCACTAGCGAAGCGAACAAATGAGCGGGCAATTTCCAGTTCCTGGTCTTCGGGTTGTAGAGCTTCAAATTCAAGGTTGAAAATGCGTTGTGCGTTGGATGCGATAACGTTACCTGCTTGTGTACCCGCCCAGTTACCCGCTTTCCCGCCCGCCCAGCTACCTGCTTGCTGACCGAGCCAGCCCCCAGCTTTACTACCTAGTGGCCCCAGTCGACCACCCAGCGCGGCTCCAGCACGTTGGCCCAGTGCGCCCCCAGCCAGCCCACCATATTGCGTAGCTAATTGCGGCAGCGTTTGCTTGCCGAAATTGACCAAATACTGGCCTACGCCTTTGCCGGTCGGCGAATTAATAAAACCTGTAGCGGCACTTTTGGCGGCTCCCAGCGCCTTACTCATCAGTCCGCCCAGAAATTGGTTTAGTTCGTATTCATTACTGACCTCCAGAAGCTGGTAGGCCATTTCCAGTTCCGGGTCTTGCTCCAGCTCAAAGGTTTCGTCGTTTTCGTAATTAGCTTCCTGGCCAAACGACTGCTCAAATGCTTGTCCGTACTCGCCGTTTACACTGAATTCATATCCGGTCTCATATTCTCCATTTACACCGGAGCCAGTTTCCAACTCCTGCAGCGTTCGATCAATGTGATGCATAATTGACAAAAATTAAAGGATGAGTACTAAATCATCCTTTAGATGCCAATCACCGTGCCAGACTGATAAACCTTGTTTTTAAGGTTTTTTGAGGGGTATAACCTGAAATGCGTTTCGTTCAGGCTGTATTCTATTTATTTTGGCGAAATCTGTTTCGTGGATTTAGGTTTAGTAGAATAATATCCACACGCGTACTTTATGGGAACCTTATTTGCGTATGAAATCTATAGTTAAAGTATATAAATGATTTTTGAGACTTCCATTGATTTGATTACTACTTATATAGATCAGAATTCCCTAAATTAAGGTTAACAATTATTAAAACACACACTCTGCTTTTATTGAAAAATCATTCAAGAAAACCTCCAATTCCAGTTTAGGACAAGACTATATAGTTACAGTAACTACCCCAAACTGGCAGATAAATAAACCGTTCATTTCGATTCATTGGCATGAAATAGATAGTCTTTTAATGCAAGGGCTTTGGGGCTTAGGAGGCAATTCTTTGGTTAGCTTATTAAGTCTTTCAAAGGATGTATTTAGCAAGGCAAACCGGTTTCAGGTGGTGGTACTTATAAAAGTAAGAGTTTGGCTGACGGGTACCTTAGTATAGCTGCACGGGTTTATTGAAACTTACCTGTACCCTATATGAAGAATAACTGGGTAAACACGACTGACATAAAGATAAATATATACAGGAAGGCCAGAAACCCCTTTGTCTTTCAGAAAGATGAAATACTAAACAAATCTGTTACATAAAAGTTATGACTTACTTTGGTTTAAAAGAGGATAGACCATCTTTATCAATCTGCTTATTAAAAACATTTAAATTAAAAACGGGAAAAACACCCTTTTTTAAACGTTACCAGAAAGCTAGATTTGTAAGTAGGTATAAGTACTCAATATTATTGTTAGGTACCTATACTTAGCTTAAAATCTAGCTTTTGGGTATTGGTGCAGGTATCATCTGATTAAAGTAAGCTGATAAAGACATCGGTACATATTTCTGTTCATCATTACTGTCCACTCTTATGATCAATCTCTACTCAGTACTCATTCCTGTACATACACAGTCGGTTAGCCGACGCACAATCAACGCGGTTACGCCCTATAGGCATCTTCTGCAGTGAACCGCTATAGGCCTACTTGGCCGGCCATCAACTTATCAACGTTTGAATTGAAATTGGATGACATAACCTAATTATAGGTTTTTGTGAGCCAGTTAATACCTTTTTCGTCGCCTATTCTTTTCCTATATTCTTTTGAAACAGCTATACACCGTTGTAACGCTATTGCTTTGTCTATGCTCTACCGTTCTCCGCGCGCAAACGCCGGTGATGGTGAAAGACATTTATCCGGGGTCAGGTAATGGTATTGACCCTTACTCGGTGAACCCAATCGTAGGTATTGACGGAACGGCTTATTTTGTTGGAACCGATGCAGAACATGGTAATGAACTCTGGAAAAGTGACGGTACTGAACTGGGCACACAACTGGTCAAAGACATTTACCCGGGTAGCAACGCATCAAATCCAAGCAGCCTGATTAACGTAAAGGGTGTTTTGTACTTCAATGCATTAGACCCACAATCCGGTTACTGTTTATTTAAAAGCGATGGGACTGTATCCGGAACTGTTAAAGTCAAATCGTTCAATCAGAATTACGTCTATAATCAACCACATAATTTAACAGATGTCAATGGCACGCTGTTTTTTGTCGTTAATAACGGATACGGGGGCGAAGAACTTTGGAAAAGTGATGGTACGGATGGAGGAACGGTGCGGGTGAAGAATATTAACCCCGGTGGTTCTTCTTACCTAGGCTCACTCGTTAATGCTAATGGAACGCTCTACTTTATA
>NZ_JBMDWV010000227.1:0-8742 GCF_048594605.1 Spirosoma sp. | reverse complement strand
TCGACTGGCGCGGGTTTTGCGCAAACATCGCGTCTGTCAGTTGTCCGGGGACCTGATACGTATAGGTCGAGCGACCCAGTTCAGCGGTTATGCCCAGGCGTTGTGTAGCCTGATACTGCACTCGCGCAAATTGGGCTTCTGCATTGGAACTACTGTTTTCCCGGTACCCTTCCGAATGACGACGGTAATAATAGGCGTAGTACGTCCATTTTCCCACACGCCCGCCAAGCGCATTATACGTACTGAGCAGACCATACGTACCGACCGAATTAACTGTCTCAAATCCGAAACGACGAGTCGTATCAGCACCTTTCGTTACGTAGTTCAGCATCCCCCCAAATTGAGCACCGTATTGTAACGACGCCGTTCCACGGACCAGCTCAACCCGGTCGATACTTTCCATCGGGGGCGAGTAATGGCTGGCTGGGTAGCCGTACATATCAGAATTGGTGATAACGCCATTCTGCCGGATGTTATTTTCCCAGGAACGGTGCGGATCTAACCCACGCGTCGATACGTTGATCTGGTTGCCCGTACCGTCCATATCGTAGACAAATACGCCAGGAATTCGGGCAAACACCAAACGGGGTGTCTTCTCCGCCACATTCGCGTCGATGTCTGATAATCGAATCACTTCGCTCCGTTTACCGCCCATCAGATACGTACCGTGCACGGTTGGTAGCGACGTAACAACTATTGATCGAGACCCTTTCACGGTTACCTGATTTAACGTTTGGGTACGTAGTGAGTCTTCGTCGGTCGTCCCCTGCCCGAACGTAGTTGAGCCGGGTAGCCAAAAAATAACCAGGATGAGCAGACCGTCCTTAAACGAATCAGACCACCGCTTCACTACTGTATATTGACTGAGTTGCATTCTTAAAAATCTTCAGACAGGCTGAAGCACTTACGTAGGGTATATCGAACAGCACATAGGCGCTCTACATACCTTTGTTGATGTAAAAAGGGAAGTAAATTGAGATGACCCAGGAAACGTAGTCATAGGCCGTCTCCAGACAAGGTCAACCTGATAGTAGAATCACGTAACATCGACACCCCGACCATTGGAAAGGCAGTTCTCTATCGACAATGCCAAACGGACAATAAACCCAGGCAAAAGCTAAGTGAAACAGTACGACCAAGCAGCCGCCAGGAAAAGCAGGAATACGTTACGCGATGGTTGATCGCTTACCTATATTTCAGGCGGGGGCGAATGAACGGGCAGCGCACGCGCAGCGAACACAAACGCTACGTCAGGAATGCGAATGGCCTCACGCCAATCAGGAGAGAGAAAACTAAAAACAGCTCGCGGAGTAGGCGAGTATTCTTTCAATAAAAATTTCAGAATTTTGTTCGCTTTCTGATGCGAATCGGTTGTTCCGGCAATATGATCGTTCAGGAACGAGAGCAGATCACTTTGCCAGAAGGAACGGCTTTCAGCTTGGAGACCCGCAATATGCAACGTATCGCCCCGAAGCTCCATGCTTACCACCGAGTAGTACTGGCCCCGATAACTGAATCCATCCGACGTAGTGCTCGCAATTGCATTCGCATCGAGTTTGTCTTTTAAGGGGATCTCGAACTCCACAATACTATCGACAGACCGATATACCGAAAGCCGCTCCGACAGGTCGTGTTCTGCCTGCCACCACGTACCTACAAACACCAGCACATACGCTAGTGTGTGATACAGGAGTAAGGCAGAGAGGCCTATGGAAACTGCTTTCTTCACAAATACAATCGGTAAACTTTCTCCAAAAATAATACTAAATTATAAACAAATCACAAATACAAAGGCTTCATTTCATTTTTTATGAGCATTACTACTTATTGAATTGGCACCTGTATTGCAATCAAAAGCTGTATTTTTGTGTTAGCTCGATAGCGCATGATCTACGATAATCACAACCGCCCTATCACATACCTTCGGCTAGCCGTAACAGATCGCTGTAATCTGCGGTGTTTTTACTGCATGCCTGAAGAAGGGATTAAGTACTTACCTAAGCACCAGGTGCTCACATTTGAAGAGATGGAGCGGCTTGTAAGCGTACTGGCCCGTCTGGGTGTGCACAAGGTACGTATCACGGGTGGTGAGCCGTTTGTTCGTTCTGGACTGATGAATTTCATGCATCGGCTGGCGGAGATTGATGGATTAACAGACCTGTCCATGACGACGAATGGCGTATTAACGGCTCCGCATGTTGCAGAATTAGCGGCTCTCGGTGTTCGGTCGGTGAATTTAAGTTTAGATACACTTGATCGGGATCGCTTCCGGAAAATCACCCGACGTGATGAATTGCCCGCCGTATTGAAAACGCTGGATGCCTTACTGGCGGCAGGTATTCAAACCAAAATCAATGCCGTTGTGATGGAGGGACAGAATACGCAGGATTTAATCCCGCTAACTGAGCTA
The DNA here is from genome assembly GCF_048594605.1 of Spirosoma sp. Lineage (GTDB taxonomy): Bacteria > Bacteroidota > Bacteroidia > Cytophagales > Spirosomataceae > Spirosoma. The sequence continues at coordinate 6,332 of NZ_JBMDWV010000227.1, read as the reverse complement.
ACCCGTACGTTACCTGTTGATGTGCGGTTTATTGAAGAAATGCCTTTCAATGGCGAGGGTAGCCATTACCCGGTGCTTCACTGGACACACCGACGTATTGTCGACGAAATACGAACCCATTTTCCGTCGCTTCAGAAACTTCCCGACCCACCCTTTTCAACCTCGGCCAATTATCAGATTCCGGGTCATCAGGGAACCATCGGCGTTATAGCCGCCTTTAGCCGAACGTTCTGCGGCACCTGCAACCGTATCCGTCTGACTGCTCAGGGTACCTTGAAAACCTGCTTATACGATAACGGCGTACTGGATATTCGGGCGTTGCTACGCCGTAGCAACGGACCGTCCGGCGCATCGGACGAGGAACTGACAGCCGCTTTTTTACAGGCCTTTGCTCACCGCCCGGCCAACGGATTTGAAGCGGAACAGCAACGTAGCGTTGTTACCGAATCAATGGCAACGATTGGGGGTTAACATCCGCCTTATTTACTGGTACTCACAACTCGTTATTTTCTCTCTACCTTTGTCAGTCACCTTCTTTTGAGTCATGCAAAACCTTAAGATTGCGACAGCACAATTCGAGAACGCCAGCGGTGACAAGGATTATAATCTTCGTGTAATCAGCCGACTGGCCACCCAGGCCGCTCAACAGGGCGCTCAGGTAATTGCCTTTCACGAATGTTCAATTACAGGTTACACCTTCGCCCGGCATTTGTCGGAAGCGCAGATGCTCGCCCTTGCCGAACGCATACCTGATGGCGAGAGTATTCAGAAGCTTACTCAGATAGCGAAAGACAACAATATTGCGATTCTGGCTGGCTTATTCGAAAAAGATGAGCAGAATCGGCTTTTCAAGGCTTACGTATGTGTCGATAAAAATGGTCTGGTGGCTAAATACCGCAAGCTCCACCCCTTTATCAATCCTCATCTGCTACCCGGCGATCAATACGTAGTATTTGATCTGTACGGCTGGAAGTGCGGTATCCTGATCTGCTACGACAATAATGTCATTGAAAACGTACGGGCAACAGCCCTGCTCGGCGCTGATATCATCTTTATGCCACACGTAACGATGATGACACCCTCCACCCGGCCCGGAGCCGGTTTTGCCGACCCGAATTTGTGGTACAATCGGGAGAATGACCCTACGTCGGTACGGCTGGAATTCGACGGTCTGAAAGGACGTGCCTGGCTGATGAAGTGGCTTCCCGCCCGCGCTTACGACAATGGTATATACGTTGTTTTTGCAAATCCCATCGGGATGGATGACGATCAGTTGAAAAATGGCTGTTCGATGATTATCGATCCTTTCGGCGACATTATCGCTGAATGCCGTGAACTGGGTGATGCAATAGCCACCGCAACCTGCACGCCCGAAAAATTGCAGCAGGCTGGCGGAAACCGATACCGTAAAGCCAGACGGCCCGATCTGTATAAAACGATTCTTGGTCAGGATCACACCCCCGAACAAAAAGTAGTCTGGTTAAATACCGATTCCGGGCAATAAGCTACCACCGCATCAGTGCGGGTACGCCTTCCAGATATTCGTTGGTAAATAACGTATCAACGTCCAGTTGTTGAATCGGCTCGCCTTCTTTGTTCGTAAGCATTCGGTTACGAATCATCCAGTTGACAAAGGAAAGCCAGATGCTTCGGTGCATATACCCCCAGTGGCCATCGCCACCCAGATAATAGCCCGCCACCATCTGCTGGCTCTGTTCCACAAAATTGCGGTTTGCCAACGTCGGATGGTTCGCCGTTTTCATTAAAATCCGGGCGGCCTCGTCCGGATTTTTGATGGCATATCGAAAACCAGCCGCAGTAGCTTCCAGAAAATGACGTAGTGCATCGCCATTCTTGCTAATCCAGTCGCGGTGACCCGTTAGAACTGGATTGTAGCTATACGGAATTTCGTACTCATCAAATAAAAACTGGTTGAGCTCAACTCCCTCAATGTCGGCTCTTACCCCTTCCCAGGTTAGCCAGAACCAGGCGGCATCGACTTCGCGCGTCTGTAAAGCTTTCCAGATACCCGACCATGACATTTTATGGGCGACAAATTGCCCACGTCCGCCATCATTCTGAATCAATTGCCGGATAAGATCCTCCTCATAGCGAGCCCCATACGAAGCATATACTTTACCGTCCAGCTCGTTCGGCCGATTGATTCCGCTTTCTTTTAACGTAACAATAGCGCTGATATCACGGGCAAGCAACGTAGCAACGGCCACCAGCGGAACACCATTTGTCTGATAACTGATAACGCTTTCAGAAGGCGTAATGGCCAGGTGAGCATCGTTTTGCGCTACGCGCCGGGCAGGCATGGTTTGATAATTCTCCTGGTCCGGCGAGATAATCTGTACGTCAAGCCCTGCTTTTTCATAAGCCCCCTTCGCAAGGGCTATGTAGAATCCGGTGTGGTTTGTATTGGGCGTCCGGTCGAGTGCTAAGCGAATGGAGGTATTCATGCCTAAGGCTAATGTTACGGTTTTTTTAACAAGCCAATAAAGGGAAAGTTTTTTGAAAATACACAGAATCTAGAATAGGATACACTTTATATTGATTAGTTTACATGTATAAGTAAAAGGTTCATCTGGTCTGATACCAGACTGTTTTACGTAAACCTACAGAAACACCCGTAGCATTTGTGTAGAGCTGACCAAAATCCGCAGCGACCGAAGCCGTGAGCAGCGTTTCTCCCAGCCAGGGCAAAGGCGTACCTACCTGAATCAACGATGACCATTGAGCAAGCGGACGGGAAAAAGACTCCATCGGGACACCGTAGTTTTTGCTGTATGAAACCTTTGCCACTACGTTCATCCGTCGTGCAATCGTAGATCGCATGGCGATATGAGCTACCTGTACCCGATTGTTATTTATCACCCAGCCCGTATTCTTCTGGTTATCTGGCTTGACGTCCTGTTTCAATGTGATGAACGGCGTACCGACAATACGGTTCTTATAAGTCCATCCATCCTGATACTGTCGGTTATTGAAATAATTATCGGCACCCGTTTCCGTCTGTTCAACGTTGGGGTCAAAAATAGCTCCGCTCTGGTTCATGGTCGATAAAAACTCAAGTAGAACAGCCTCCAGGCGAAACGCCGATGAACCATGCCGCGTTGGCCGAATCTGAATACCACTCAGACCATCGGGCATATTTCTGAATAATATACCCGACAAATCATCGAAGCTGTGCTGGTGATACACGAGCAGCGAAACCGCTGGAAGACGTAGCGCTATTCCGAAATCATAATTTCCAATGTGATTCCCGTACATATTCACATAGTCGAAGGACGTAACACGCGGATTATTCAGACCATTCATCCGAACAGCAAACAATACATTCGGAAAATCACGTAACTGATTCGGAAGCTGACCATTAACGGCGTAATGATAATCCAGTGAATCGGAGCGACCGGCCCATTGCGCAACGTGATTGATACCGACGTAGAAATGAATGGCCGACAATGGTTTGCCAATGCGGAGTATCAATGATTTCTGATGCAGAAAAGACTGTTGCATGTAATTCGTATTAGCCATCCAGCCATGCGCTATAAAGGCATTGATTCCCAACCATTTTCGACGTCCAATGTGAGCAAAACCTTTTGTGCCAAAGCGAACCTTAGGAATAGGCAGCGCATTGCCCGACCACGAGTACGATCCAGACGTAAGCAACGTATCAACCACACCAGTCACTTCGCGCCGACGCCCAACCACCAGCTCCAATTGTCGATGAGCTAGTTTAACGTAATATTCAGGCGCCAGCAATCGATTTTCCTTCCCGACATTACCAACAGCCTCAGCGGAATAGCTCAATACCCAGGCCCGGCTCGGTGCTTTTCGGGCGTATATTCCTGCTGTATCGGTCAATAAAACGGAGCCTGTTACGCCCGCACGTAACGTACCGGCCGGAGAGGAATAAGGAACAATCCCAAATTGATTTGCCCGCAGCCAGAACGGTGTTCGTTCGTTCGAAGAGACGATGCCGCCTACCTCTACGAACGTCTGGTGCTGACTTTTGGTCTGGGCTTTACTAATAGAACAACTGATGATAAGTAGTGTAGTGAGAAGAAAGAATTGCTTCATAGGTGCAAAAAAAGAAGTTTTCCTCTAACAACCTATGCCCTAACCATTTACATTCGTGCCTATCTACTGCTTTTGCTCTTAGCTATCTTTTCTTTAAACACTACAGTAAAGCGTTTTATGCTGGCTCTTACTACCATGAAGCCTGTAAGTTAACTTTACTCTCTCTCTGTACTAGCGTATCTCGTTTCAATTATGAGCCAATCTCGTCGCCAATTTCTGAATCAGCTTGGCCTGGCCGCTGCCAGCGTAGGTCTGTCATCTGTTTTACCAACACAAATATTTGCCGATATGCCGATTAAACCGTTCGGTTTCGATATTTCACTAGCCGAATTTTCCTTTGCTGGCGATCTGATGTCGGGCAAAATGTCGAATATGGAATTTCCGGCCCGTACGAAAAAAGACTTTGGTATCAACGTACTGGAATACGTGTCCATGTTTTTCAACAACAAACATACCGATCAGGCTTATCTGAAAGAACTCAGGCAACGCTGCGACGATCTGGGGATGAAAAACAACCTCATCATGGTCGATGGAGCCAACATCGCTGATCTGGATGCGACGAAACGTCAACAGGCTGTTGAAGCGCACCATGCCTGGGTCGATGCGGCTAAGTACCTGGGCTGTAGTTCGATTCGCGTCAATTTGGGCGATACGTCCAAAGCCCTGACGGGTGCGCCGGACGACCCGGCCGAGGAAGCAGCCAAAGCGGCCGCTGATGGCTATCATAAACTGCTGGAATATGCCGCTAAGTCGAACATGAATGTGATCGTTGAAAACCACTTCGGCAACTCAACCGATATCGACTGGCTGGTGGGTGTTCTGAAGCAGGTAAACATGCCCAATGCAGGTTTATTACCCGATTTTGGCAACTTCTGCCGGCAACGTAGCAAGCCCGAAACCAATGATATCAAAGGGATTATGGGCACCAAATGCATCAAGGAATATGACCGCTACGAAGGGGTGAAAAAGATGATGCCCTACGCCAAAGGCATCAGCGCTAAAACCCATAAGTTCGACGCGAAAGGCAACGAAACCGAGACGGATTTCCTGAAAATGTTCAAAATAATCAAAGACGCCGGTTTCAGTGGGTACGTAGGCATCGAATACGAAGGCGGACTCATGCAGATGTACAACCCAACGGGCGGCTATCTACCCACCACCGATGGTATCCGCGCTACCAAAACGCTGCTCGAACGCGTTCGCACCGAACTAGCTTAACGTAGTGATTGGCTACAATCGGTCATCACTACGTTATAATTGATTGTAGCCAATCAACTGAATGCCTTTGTCTTTGATAAGTTGCTTCACACGCGGATGAGTCCACGTATCAGTCACGCCCTGCCGGTCGATGGCTACGTTCCCATAACCTATGTGATGGATGGCACGAACTTCCGGCGTGTCCAGACCCGGATGATCGACGAACAGATACGTTTTGCCGGGTTCCAGACTTTCGAGCATTTTCAGAAAACTCTGTAGTTTTTCCTCCGGCGTTACGTGTGCCCCACCGTAGCCCGTATACGTAACACCGGCATTCCGAAGGCTCATGTCGTAATGCCTGATGTGGTATTCCTGCGCCAGCTTCTTCACTAAATCGTTTACTTCATCAGTCAAACTGGTACAACCCATGTGGCCCGAAAAATGACTGATCCGTGGGATTTTCTTCATCGCCAGCTCAATCTGTGCCCGAAATTCCTTTTCGATATCGGCTAACTTCCAGTCGTTTTCCACCACCGACCGCTTCGGGTAATCTTTATTCGGACGTACCATTGGAAAGAAATATCCGTCGGCATCCCGCAAACTCGGGCAGTCGGACAGTGGCCGCCATTTGATGTTATCCCACTCGCTGGTCAGTGTTAAGTGAATGCCAATATCGGCGTCCGGAATTTGCTTCAGCATCTCAACAGCCTCCGGAAACCAGGGCGACGGTACGAGCACTTCGATGGATTTCTCGATACCTTCTTTGTAGCATTTCAGAATCGCTTCGTTGCCCGCGTGTGCGTAACCCATATCGTCACCCCGAACAATCAGGCGCGGTGGAGTCGTTTGGGCCGTTGCCAGACGTAGCGTCTGTAAGAGGACACAGGTTAGTAGTATAGTTCTCTTCATGAATTATAAGAAGGTTTTACCTATCCGACCCCTCCGGGGTCAAATGTTTATAGAAATAAAATACGTGCTATAAACATTTGACCCCGGAGGGGTCTAACAAATTTGGTTTCATCACATCAACTACTCATCGCCAACGTTTT
>NZ_JBMDWV010000226.1:0-16251 GCF_048594605.1 Spirosoma sp. | reverse complement strand
CATCAGCGGCTTACGGGCACGCGGTGGGTTTGAGGTCGTGGGTATGGAATGGAAAGACGGTAAGGTCACGAAAGTAGCCGTTAAGTCGAACCTGGGTGGTAACCTGCGTCTGCGTGTTCCTAATGCCGTTAAGACTAACGGTGGTATGTTGAAACCGGCATCAGGACCGAATGCGAACCCGTTTTATGCTGTGGAAGAAACGCCGGCAGCCATTAAATCGGCTCAGAGCAACGTAACGCCTTTATCACTGAAAGAAACGCTGGTCTACGATCTGCCAACACAGAAAGGGAAGGTGTACACGATGGTGATGGAGTAGGGGTATCAGGCTGGCAAAAACAATAAAATTTCAAGTACAAGGGATTCCATAATACGTATCTTCATGAAAAACCGCCTTTTCTCGGCTTTTTTGGCTACACTAAGTCTGGTCGTGAGCGTTGTGTCTTCGGCCCAAACCACGCTGGTCAACCCAATCCTGACGGGTTTTTATCCGGACCCCAGCATCGTGAAGGTTGGGCCGGATTATTACCTGGTTAACTCGACGTTTTCGTACTTCCCCGGTCTGCCGATCATGCACAGCAAAGACCTTAAAAACTGGAAGCAAATCGGCAACGTCATCGATCGGCCCGAACAGATGGATTTTATGGGCGAACGGCTGACCCGCGGTCTTTTCGCTCCGGGTATTAGTTATTCAAAAGGAATCTACTACGTTACCTGTACCGACATTGATCACGACGGCAACTTTGTCGTTACAGCTAAAAATCCCGCCGGGCCCTGGAGTAATCCTGTTAAAATTCCGCAGGTACGTGGCATCGACCCATCCATCTATTTTGACGAAAGTACCGACAAAGCCTACATCATTTACAACAGCGATGCCCCCGACCGAAAGCCTTTGTATTCAGGCCACCGGACCATCCGCATGTACGAATTTGACCCAGTGAAGCTGACTGTTATCGGTGAAGAAAAACAACTGGTTAACGGCGGGGTGGATTTATCGAAAAAACCAGTCTGGATTGAAGGACCACACATTCTGAAACGGAACGGCTGGTACTACCTCTATGCGGCTGAAGGTGGTACGTCGGTCAATCACTCCGAAGTGGTGCTACGTAGCAAGGATGTCTGGGGACCATACGTACCGTTCGAAGGTAATCCAATCCTGACCCAGCGGGAGTTGCCTGCCGATCGGAAGGATGCTATTACGTCGGCGGGACACGCGCAATTTGTGGAAGGCCCGGACGGAAAATGGTATTCGATTTTTCTGGCAGTACGTCCTTACGAAGGCGATTATTACAACACAGGCCGCGAAACCTTCATTGCACCTTTGACGTGGAAAGACGACTGGCCGATGATCGAGCATGGCGAGAAAGCTATTGCCTACCGTTATCCCGTCAATTACAAAGAAGTTAAGCAAAAGGGAGCGCTACCTCAGTCGGGAAATTTTGCCTACACCATTTCTTTTGATAAAGAGCTTGATCCGTCATTTTTATTCATGCGTACGCATGATAAAAGTTCGTATTCCCTGTCGAAGAAGCAGGGGCTGACGCTCAAGCTGAAGCCCGAAACCGTGATGGATTTTGGAAATCCGTCGTTCATTGGGAAGCGCCAGCAACACCTCTACAGCGCGGCTGAAACCGAACTGACGTTTACGCCAAAATCAGATAAAGAAAAAGCCGGGTTAGTGATTTTGCAGGATGAGGGCCATTTCTATTTTCTATGCAAATCACAGTCGGAGGGTAAGGATGTACTTCAACTCTACAAAGGAGTTCCCCGGTCGAAATCGATGGAACTACTAACGGAAACCCCGCTGGATTCGAAATCGGGAAAAGTCAGTTTGCGCATTACGTCGCAGGGTGATACGTATAGTTTTTACACATCAGCCGATGCGAAAAACTGGAGCCTGCTGAAAGATAAAGTGGACGGCAAATACCTGAGCACCAAAGTGTCGGGTGGGTTTATTGGTTGCGTGTACGGTCTGTATGCTACGTCGTCAGGAGAGCCGAGTACGAACACCGCTTCGTTCCAGTTTCTAAAGTACCAGGGTGAAGATCCGATGTATAAATGAAAATGAATGTACTACGTATTATAGCCCTTCTGTTGTTCGGCGTTTCAGCGAGGGCGCAGATGCAGCCGTTTGCTTTACAGGACGTGCGGCTAACAGGGGGCGCCTTTATGAACGCGCAGGATGTTGACCTGAAGTACATACTCGCACTCGACCCCGATAAACTCCTGGCTCCATACCTGATTGACGCAGGTTTGCCGCTGAAAGCGCAACGCTACGGCAACTGGGAAAGCTCGGGTTTAGATGGGCACATTGGTGGGCATTATCTGTCGGCCTTAGCCATGATGTATGCCTCGACGGGCAATACTGAACTGAAAAAGCGGCTCGACTACATGGTTACTGAATTAGCCCGTTGTCAGGCGAAAAACGGGAATGGCTACGTAGGTGGTATTCCGCAGGGAAAGCTATTCTGGGAACGCATTCACAAAGGCGATATTGACGGCAGTAGCTTCGGACTGAACAATACGTGGGTGCCGCTGTACAACATCCATAAGCTTTTTGCGGGTTTACGAGACGCCTACGAATATGCCGGAAACCAGCAGGCCAAGCTGGTGTTGGTTGGTCTGGGCGACTGGTTTATCGAGTTGATTAAACCCCTATCAGAGGAACAGATTCAGCAGGTGCTACGTACCGAACATGGTGGCATCAACGAAACCTTTGCCGATCTGTATATCCTGACCAAGAACAAGAGATACCTCGAAACCGCGCAGAAAATTTCGCATCGGTCGTTACTGAATTCGCTGCTGGAAAAACAGGATAAGCTGACGGGGCTTCACGCCAATACGCAGATTCCGAAAGTGATTGGGTTTGAAAAAATCGCTACGTTGACGGGTAACACTGACTGGTCTGATGCGGCTCAGTTTTTCTGGCATAACGTGTCTGGAACACGTAGCGTCGCATTTGGTGGGAACAGTGTGCGTGAGCATTTCAACCCCATAAACGATTTTAGCCAGATGGTGAAGTCGAATCAGGGTCCCGAAACCTGCAATTCCTACAACATGCTTCGGCTGAGCAAAGCCTTATTTCTGGATAAAGCCGATCCGACCTACCTGGATTTCTACGAGCGGGCACTCTACAACCACATTCTGTCGAGTCAGCATCCTCAAAAAGGCGGATTTGTATATTTCACACCCATCCGGCCCAATCACTATCGCGTGTACTCACAACCCCAGACCAGTATGTGGTGCTGCGTAGGATCGGGGCTGGAAAACCACACCAAATACGGCGAACTGATCTACAGCCATTCGGACAACGATCTGTTTGTCAATCTGTTGATTCCTTCCACGTTGCACTGGAAAGAAAAGGGTCTCAAGCTTACCCAAAACACTACGTTCCCGTACAAAAACGAATCGGGACTGGCTCTGCAACTGACAAAACCGCAGACCTTTGCCGTAAATATCCGATACCCGAAGTGGGCTGAAAAGCTGGAGATTCTCGTCAATGGCAAGGCGCAGAAAATTGACGGGAAGCCTTCGGAATACGTGTCTATCAACCGAAAATGGCAGAAGGCTGATGTGATTACTGTGCGATTCCAAACAGCTACGCATCTGGAGTATTTGCCTGATGGCTCTAACTGGGCTGCTTTTGTGCACGGGCCTATCGTGCTGGCCGCCAAAACCTCTACAGACGATCTGGTGGGGCTTTTCGCCGATGATAGCCGCATGGGCCATGAAACAAAAGGCAAGTTGTATCCAGTTACCAGTGCGTATGCGCTCGTTGGCAATGCAGACCAGTACATTTCCCGCATAAAGCCCGTTGGAAATCTAACGTTTAGCCTGGATTCGCTGACGCTGCAACCCTTTTACGAAATACACGACGCTCGGTATCAGATGTATTTCCAGACATTTTCGCAGACGTCTTTCGACGAACAGAAAGCCAAACTAAAACAACAGGAGGCTGAAGCTCTGGCCCTGGAAGCCAGAACAGTAGACAAGGTTAATTGTGGTGAACAGCAACCCGAAGTCGATCACGCGTTTAAAGGCGAAAAAACGCAGTCTGGCTACGACGATGAGCGTTTCTGGCGCAATACACGTTCATTTATTTCGTATCAGCTACAGAACCGGAATCGGGTGGGTAAATTTCTTGTCATCAGTGCTTTAGATAGCATAAAGGCTGGTGATGTTAGCTTTCTCCTTAATGACAAACCTGCTGAAATAATTGCCAGCGACGGCAAAATTATTCGACTAAAAGCGGTTGATGATGAGGTTATTACGCTGAAAATAATAGCGCAAAACGGTAAAAACACTCCTCGGTTTTCTCAAATTAGACTTTTAAACGACCACTAATTGATTTATCCAAGATAAGCGAAAAAGGAGAACTGTTTTGTAAATTTAAAAGTGTCAGATTAACACTATTGTTGATCGGTAGTAGGTCAAGCTGCCCTGGTGCAACTGATGGAAGAGTGATATAAACATTAAAAAGCCTAATATGACTACCCTCCATGAAAAAATTGATACTGATAGTTTCCCTTTTTAGTACCGTTTTTCTGACGGATCACGTCGCTCTGGCTCAATCCAGCTTTACCAGTAAAGTCATTGGGGTAGGGGTGGTCGTGGCGGATCTGGAACGCTCGCTGGACTTTTACGTGAATGGCATCGGTATGGTCAAAACAGGTAGTTTCAGGATCAATGATGATTTTGGCAAACGCTCGGGCCTGACGAACGGGGTGCCGGTGGAAGTCACTATCCTGAAACTCGAAAACAGCCCCGAAGCCACCGACTGGAAACTAATGAGCTTTGGCAAAAAAGCTCCGTATCCCAAGTCCAAATTTATTCAGGACGATACGGGTATGCAGTATATTACTATCAACGTCAAAGCCCTTCAGCCCATCATCGACCGACTGACCCGCATGAAGGTGCCATTTCTGGGAAATACGCCAACACCCCTAACTGATAAAACGCACTTTGTCTTCGTTCAGGACCCCGATGGTACGTTCATTGAGCTAATCGGACCGCTTCAATAAATCTGACCTATGAAAAACAGGATGTTTCGATACGGTCTGCTGGTTATTGGGTTGACGCTGGGACACGTAGCCACAGTGGCACAAACGGCTAAAAATCCGGTGATCTTTGCCGACGTTCCCGATATGGCTATGATTCGGGTGGGCGCTACGTATTACATGAGTAGTACGACCATGCATCTGAGTCCGGGGCTGCCGATTATGAAATCGAACGATCTGGTAAACTGGCAGTTGGTCGGGTATGCCTACGATACGCTGGCAAATGTCGATGCGCTGAACCTGACGAACGGAAAAAGTACCTACGGTCGGGGTTCATGGGCCAGTAGTTTACGTTACCACAACGGCACGTACTACGTTACTACGTTTGCCCAGACCACTGGTAAAACCTATACCTACACCACAAAAAATATCGAAAAAGGACCCTGGAAAGAAATTTCATTTAAACCCTCCTACCACGACCACACCCTGTTTTTTGATGACGATGGTCGGGTATATCTGATTTATGGGGCTGGTAAGCTGCGGCTGGTCGAACTAACGGCCGATGCCTCCGGCGTAAAACTGGGCACTGCGGAGCAGCTACTTATTGAAAACGCCAGTGCGCCGTCGGGAACGGGTGGTGGCTTACCCGCCGAAGGATCTCAACTCTTCAAGGTTAACGGAAAATATTACCTATTCAACATTACCTGGCCACGTGGGGGCATGCGCACCGTAGTGATTCATCGGGCCGATAAACTGACGGGCCCCTGGGAAGGAAAGGTCGCCCTGCAGGATTTGGGCGTAGCGCAGGGCGGACTCATCGATACGCCCGACGGCAAATGGTACGCGTATCTGTTCCGTGATTTCGGTGGCGTGGGACGTATTCCCTATCTGGTTCCGGTAAAATGGGAGGCAGGGTGGCCCATGTTGGGTGTCGATGGTAAAGTGCCCCAAACGCTTGACCTGCCTGCCAGTAAAGGATTGATACCCGGCCTTGTATCCTCCGACGAATTTACCCGTAAGAAAGGCGAACCGGCCTTGCCGCTGGTATGGCAGTGGAACCACAATCCCGACAACAGACTCTGGTCGATCAGTGACCGGAAAGGCTACCTGCGGCTGAAAACCGGACGAACCGATACGTCATTTGTAATGGCCCGGAATACACTGACGCAGCGTACAATTGGTCCGGAATGTACTGGGTCGACTGCTGTCGACGTAGCGAATCTGAAAGATGGTGATTTTGCGGGATTGAGCCTTTTGCAGAAGAATTATGGCTTGGTCGGTGTGAAGCGGGAGAATGGTCAAAACTTCATCGTCATGGTGAGTGCCGCTTCGGGCAAACCGGTTGAGACGCAACGCGTTTCGCTAACACAAAAAACGGTTTACCTGAAAGCAGAATGCAACTTCAACGACCGGGCCGACATCGCACATTTCTTTTACAGCCTGGATAAGAAATCCTGGACACCGATTGGCGAAGCGCTGAAGATGCCGTATACCATTCCGCATTTTATGGGCTATCGGTTTGGTTTGTTCAACTACGCTACCAAAGAACTGGGTGGCTACGCTGATTTTGATTACTTCCACATAAGCGATACGATACAGCATGAATAAGTTAACCTTACTACTTACTACGTTCTTGTTTTGCCTGGTCTTCTCTGCGAGGGCGCAGGACAAAAATTTCTACATTTTCCTCTGTCTTGGACAGTCGAACATGGAGGGAAACGCCAAAATTGAGCCGCAGGATACGGTTAACGTGACCAGCCGTTTTCAGGTGATGGAAGCAGTTGATTGCCCATCGCTCAATCGGACAAAAGGAAACTGGTACACCGCCGTTCCGCCTTTGTGCCGCTGTAAAACAGGTCTTACCCCGGCCGATTATTTTGGCCGGGAACTGGTGGCGAATCTCCCCGAAAAAGTACGGGTAGGCGTTATCAATGTGGCCATAGGCGGCTGTAAAATCGAGTTGTTCGACAAAGATCACTACGAATCGTACGTGACGACGGTACCGGGATGGATGAAAAATTTCATTAACCAATACGACGGTAATCCGTACGCCCGACTGGTTGAGATGGCGAAACTGGCGCAGAAAGATGGGGTCATCAAAGGCATTCTCCTGCATCAGGGTGAGTCGAATACGGGCGATACACTGTGGACGCAAAAAGTGAAAGTCGTGTACGACAACCTGATGAACGACCTGAATCTGAAACCTCGAAAAGTGCCATTGCTGGCCGGGGAAACGGTTAATGCCGATCAGGGAGGTATTTGCGCCAGCATGAATAAAATCATTGCTACGCTCCCCCAGACGATCAAAAATGCGCACGTGATTTCGTCGGCTGGCTGCACCGACTCAGCTGATAATCTGCACTTCAATGCTGCTGGTTATCGGGAACTGGGAAAACGCTACGCTATGCAAATGCTGTCGTTGCTGGGGCACGAACCCAGGGCGTCTGAATAAAGGCAAATCGCTAACAAACAACGCGTTGTCAATTAAATCTTTCCGGCTTTCACCATTGCTGTAAGGTCCAACAACTTAACCCGTAATTCCTAGACTTTCCTAACTATGTATCAACCTTTTACCGTCCGTTTGCTATTAGGTTGGGCACTATTGTGCCTAAGTAGGCTGACGCTGGCTCAGCCACCCCGTGGTCCATTGGTCGTGTCGCCCCAGGTGAACGCCGACAAATCCGTTACATTCCGCTACCTGGCTCCACAGGCCAAAGAGGTCAGGCTGAGTGCACAGTTTGAAAAAGCGCCCGTTGCCATGACTAAAGACGCTCAGGGAATCTGGAGCGTAACAACCAGCCCTATCAAACCTGATATTTACCCGTACAGCTTTCAGGTCGATGGTGTAACGGTCATGGACCCGGCCAACGTAGCGTTTTTTCCGAACGAGCGTTTTAAAGCCAGTCTGGTCGACATCCCCGGCGATACGCCCCTGATCCACGCCCTGAGAGACGTACCGCACGGCTCGGTCAACTACGAATATTACCCTTCCATTGAAGGAACTACCGGCTCGCTGGTCGTGTACACTCCACCGGGATACGATAAAAATGCGTCGCAGAAGTACCCGGTTTATTACCTCATCAGCGGCACGACCGACACCGAAGAAACCTTCTTCAAAGTGGGCAAAACTAACTGGATTCTGGACAACCTGATTGCCGAAGGAAAAGCGAAACCGATGATTGTTGTTATGCCGTACGGAAACATTGCTGCCCGCATCGCTGAGCAAAAGGGTGGTACTAAACCCGCCGATCCGACCGTTCGCGATGGCGACGATGCGGTTAAACGGGCCAATGATTTCGCAACCGATCTGGTACGTAACGTTATTCCCTACACAGAGAAGGCATACCGGGCCATACCCAACCGCGATAGCCGGGCTATCGGTGGATTTTCGCGCGGGGGCGGGCAAACCTTGCGAACGGCTTTTGGCAACATGGACAGGTTTGCGTGGGTGTGTGCCTACAGTTCGTATCTGTCGCCCCAGGAAATGGAGAAGAGCTTTCCGCAGATTGCCGGCAAGCCCAACGACACCAACAAACAGTTGAAATTACTCTGGGTGAGCGTGGGGAGCGACGATTTTCTGTACAAGGGCACTGTCGAATTTATGGATTACCTGAAGGCGAAGCAGGTGAACTACAAAAGCCTCATCACCGACGGTGGCCACACCTGGATGAATGTCAAGCACTACGTTGCCGAAACCACGCCTTTACTCTTCCGCTAACCGGTCTACCCATATGAAACGCATTCTCTATTTATTCCCAGCTCTGCTGTTTTTGTCGGTGACGGTTATCGCTCAGCAACGACCCCCATCCATCAGCTCGCCAGACGTGCACCCCGACCACAGCGTTACGTTCCGGTATTACTCGAAAAAAGCTAATAAGGTAATGGTGAGTGGTGAGTTTCTGAAAGCGCCCGTTGCCATGGCCAAAGATACGTCCGGCATCTGGAGCGTAACGGTTCCGCCCGTCAAGCCCGATATTTATCCATACAGCTTCACCGTCGATAGTGTCCAAATTGCCGATCCGAACAATGCGTACATCTTCGCCAACGAGCGCTTCAAACGTAGCATTGTCGACATACCGGGGAATCAGCCGCTGGTTCATTCGCTCCAGAACGTACCACACGGGAAGATCAGCTATCGGTACTACAAATCCGGCACGCTGGGCACTACGCGTCAATTGCTGGTGTACACGCCACCCGGCTTCGACCCCAACGGCAAAACCAAATACCCGGTGCTGTATCTGATTCATGGCGGATCAGACACTGAAGAAACCTGGACTAAAGTAGGTCGTGCCAACCTGATTGCTGATAATCTGATTGCACAGGGCAAAGCCAAACCCATGTTGATTGTGATGCCGTACGGTAATGTACGTCCCGCACCCATGCCGGACTTTACCAAAGACATGGTAAATGACATCGTTCCGTTCGTGGAGGCCAACTACCCGGTTCTGAAAGATAGCAAAAACCGGGCGGTGGCCGGGTTTTCGGTGGGCGGTGGGCAAACGCTGAACATCGGCCTGACCAACACCGATAAGTTTGCCTACATCTGTTCGTACGCGCCGTACACAGCCACCGAAGAATTCCAGAAAAACTTTGCCAACTGGTCGCCCGACGCGAACAAGATCAACAGTCAGTTGAAATTATTCACCATTAGCGTAGGCACCGAGGATTTTCTGTACGAGCCGGTGAAAAAAAACATCGCCATGTTCGAAGAGAAGAAAATTAAGACAAAAAGCTACATCGTTCCCGGTGGTCATACCTGGATGAACTGCAAGCAGTACCTGGCCACTACGTTACAGGAGATTTTTAAATGAGGATTGATCGCCAGGCAATACGACTTATCAGCGCCTTTTGTCATCCCTCCTGTCGTTGGGATGACAAACAAGACTCAGTAACTTTTATCATTATTCCTTAAACCAACAAATTCATGATTCGTAACTCGTTAGCTACTTTGTTTGCCGTGGCAGTAGCCAGTGCAGCCTGTTTTTCGCAGGCTAGCCAATCGGCAGTTGCTGAAGATTTTAAACCCTCCACGTTGAACCAGCCAGGGCAGGAGTATCCGCAGGTGAACTCTCAGGGATATGCCCGCTTCCGCATAAAAGCGCCCAGAGCCGATAGTGTTCGGGTGAGCTTAGGATTAGGAGGAAAAGGCGGGACCATCCTCACCAAAGGAGAAGACGGCTTCTGGACGGGCACCACGGCCGGACCGATGGATGAAGGGTTTCACTATTACAACGTAACGATTGATGGAGGCAAATTCAACGACCCTGGCGCATTGAATTATTATGGTTCTGTCCGGTGGGAGAGTGGAATCGAAATCCCGGCCCACGATCAGGATTTTTACGCGCTGAAGGAGGTGCCGCACGGCAATGTGCAGCAGATCCTGTTCCCTTCCAAAAGCACCAATACGTCCCGCCGGGCCTTTGTGTATACCCCGCCGGGCTACGAGAAAGAGAAATCAAAGAAATATCCGGTGCTCTATCTTCAACATGGCTGGGGCGAAGACGAAACGGCCTGGAGCAATCAGGGGCACGCGAACCTGATTATGGACAATATGATCGCTGAAGGGAAAGTCAAACCTTTCATTATTGTGATGACCTATGGCATGACCAACGAAGTGAAATTTGGCGGAATACGGAGCTTCAAAATTGAGCCTTTCCAAACGGTGCTCACGGAAGAACTGATTCCATACGTAGACGCCAATTTCCGTACAATGGCGAATCGAGACAATCGGGCGATGGCGGGGCTGTCGATGGGCGGTATGGAAACAAAAACAATTACGCTCAATAAGCCGGAGGTTTTCGGGTATTATGGTCTGCTCAGTGGCGGTGTTTATGCACCCGACGACCTTAAGGACAAGGCAAAACCGAAGCTTGTTTTTCTGAGCTGTGGCAGCAAGGAAAGGCCTGATGGCGTCAATAAGTCGGCTACAGACCTGAAAGCAGCCGGATACAATGCGGTTTCGTATGTGTCTGATAAAACAGGGCACGAGTTTCAGACCTGGCGTCGTAGCCTGCACGAGATGGCTCCACTGTTGTTTAAGTAAACAGGTTTTTAGGTCGATAGATAAATTCTATTGATCCTGTCAAAAAACGACAATCAACCTTTCACTTATATGAGAGACAGTTCATTGCTGAAGAATTTATGTGTAGCCCTGGCTATGTCAGTGGCGGGAATGGCTTACGCGCAGACCATTGAAAAAGAAGCGCCTAAAGGTTTCGATCAGGTCCGGACGGGGATTGCTGCGGGCAAACTGGATTCGGTTCAGTATGAATCGAAAACCGTGGGTACCACCCGAAAAGCGTTGATTTATACCCCACCGGGCTACAACAAAAAGACGAAATATCCGGTGCTGTATCTGCTCCACGGCATTGGTGGCGACGAGAAAGAATGGCTTCGGGGCGGCACACCGCAGGTCATTCTGGATAATCTGTACGCGGAAAAGAAGCTCCAGCCGATGATTGTAGTCATGCCAAACGGACGCGCCATGAAAGACGACCGGGCGGTTGGCAACGTTTTCGACAAAGACAAGGTCGAAGCGTTTGCTACGTTCGAGAAAGATTTGCTGAACGACCTGATCCCGTTCATTGAAAAGAAATATTCGGTCCTGAAAGATCGGGAGAATCGTGCCATTGCCGGGCTGTCGATGGGGGGTGGGCAATCGCTGAATTTTGGTCTGGGTAATCTCGACAAGTTTGCATGGGTTGGTGGATTCTCGTCAGCGCCCAACACAAAACCTCCTCAGGAACTGGTGCCGAATCCGGAAGAAGCCAGAAAGAAACTCAGGCTGCTCTGGATTTCATGCGGGGATAACGATGGGCTTATTACGTTCAGCAAACGCACCCACGACTATCTCTACCAAAATAACGTACCGCACATTTACTACGTTGAACCGGGCGTACACGATTTTAAGGTATGGAAAAATGGCTTGTATATGTTCTCGCAGTTTCTGTTCAAGCCGGTCGATACGTCCACGTTGACAAAGTACACGGTTTTAGGATCGCCAGCGTCTACGAATATCCGATCTGCCAAATATCCTCAGATTTTACCGGACAATCGTGTCGTATTTCGGGTTAAAGCGCCCGATGCGCAGAAAGTACAGATTGACCTCGGCAAGAAGTACGATATGGTGAAAGATACTGCCGGGTTCTGGAACGTAACGACCGATTCGATTAGTCGTGGTTTTCATTATTACTCGCTACTGGTTGACGGCCTGCCCGTAGCCGACCCAGCCAGCGAATCCTTCTACGGCATGGGGCGCATGGCTAGTGGCATTGAAATTCCGGACAAAGACGGTGCCTACTACGCGATGAAGGACGTACCACACGGCGACATCCGCATCGAACGGTATCTGTCGAAGGCGTCGAACACTTGGCGGGAAATGTACGTATATACCCCACCGGCATATGACAAGTCTGGCGAAAAATACCCGGTGTTGTATCTGCTGCATGGTGGGGGTGAAGATCAGCGAGGATGGGCCGCTCAGGGTAAAACCAACTGGATTCTTGACAATCTGATTGCCGAGGGAAAGGCTAAACCCATGGTGATTGTGATGCTCGATGGCAACGTGAGCAACGCAGGGCTGGCTGGATTCAACGAGAACGTACTGCGAGCCTTCGAGAATGAACTTAAACAAGGCGCTATTCCCTTTGTGGAAAGTAATTTTCGGGTAGAGACCGATGCAAAAAACCGGGCGTTGGCAGGACTGTCGATGGGCGGTTTGCAGACGTTGTACGCAGGTATAAAAAACAACAATCTGTTTTCGTCGCTCGGTGTCTTTAGTTCTGGCTGGTTTGCCAATAACCCCAAGTTGTCTGATCCGCAATACGAGTTCATGAAAACCAATGCCAGCACCATCAACAATAATCTGAAAAACCTATGGATCTCGATGGGAGGCAAAGAGGATATTGCTTATCAGAACTGCCAGATCATGATGAAAAAATTCGACGAGATGGGTATCAAATACAGTTACAGCGAATATGCCGGTGGACATACCTGGCCCGTCTGGCGACATGATCTGTTCGCGTTTTCACAATTACTTTTTAAATAAACGTTTTACTAAACCCCCGATTTTACCATGAAAACGTTACTTTTTTCTTTATTTCTGGCAATTGTCAGCCTTGCTGCATTAGCTCAGAACCCAATTGATGGCAATTGGAAAGGCAGCCGTGAAACACCAAACGGCACGTTTGAGGTAAACTATACTTTTAAGGTAGAAGGTAACAAATTGACAGGCACCTGGAAAACCCAATTTGGCGAATCGCCCATACAGGAAGGTACTGTCGATGGCAAGAAGATTTCGTACAGTATCTCCTTCAACGACCGTAAAATGAGCTACACCGGCGAGTTAATTTCTGACAAAGAATTAGTTGTTAAAAGTGAGCGTGGTGAGATGAAGCTTGCCAAGCAGTGAGTAAACGGCCCCATTTAACCGCGCAAAAAATAGCCGGTTAAGTGGGGCTTCTGTCGAATCAGTTTAAGGTTTGTTTTACCAGCGTTTTTGTCGGGATGATAAAAAATACGCCTGTTTAAATACTTCACTGTAAAGAATTAGCTCAACCTAAAAGCATTACGTTATGCTATCAAACAAATCCATGATGTCCCTTAGTACGGCGCTCTTGTTGCTGGCTAACGTCAATACGGAGCAGGGTATCGCTCTGGCCCAGACGATCCCTTCGCTGAAGGATAAATTTAAAAAAGACTTTCTGATCGGTACCGCGCTCAACAACACCCAGATTGAGGAACGGGACCCGCAGACCACGGCGTTTATCGTGCGTCAGTTCAGCGCGGCCACGCCCGAAAACATCATGAAAGCCGGGCTGATCCATCCGGGTTGGGACAAATACAACTTTGAGATGGCGGACAAACTGGTGGAATTTGGCCGGAAGCACAACATCAAAATCAACGGGCATACGCTGGTCTGGCACAGCCAATTACCCTTCTTTATCCGGGGAATTCATAGCCAGGATTCGATCCGTACGTTTTTCACCAATCATATCAAAACCGTCGCCGGGCGCTACGACGGAAAGGTGTTTTCCTGGGATGTCGTCAACGAAGCGCTCAACGAGGATGGTACGTTGCGGAAGTCGGTTTTTCTGCAATACCTCGGCGACGATTACATCACGGAAGCGTTTCGGCTGGCGCAGCGGGCTTCGCCCAAATCGGAGCTGTACTACAACGATTACAACAACGAACAGCCCGCCAAGCGCGCCGGTTGCATTGCTGTGATTAAGAAAATACAGGCGGCCAACGTACGGATTGACGGTGTTGGGATTCAGGGCCACTGGCACGCAGGTAGACTGCCCCTGAAAGATATTGAAGAAAGCATTCTTCAGTACGCGGCACTTGGGCTAAAAGTCATGTTCACCGAACTGGATATTGAAGTGCTACCCCGCAATTTTCAGGGTGCCGACGTAGGGCAGCGTATGGTCGCCAATGAGCAGTCAAATCCATATGCTTCGGGGCTGCCCGATAGCGTACAGCAGCAATTAGCTGTCGATTACGAAGCCTTGTTCAAGCTGTTTCTGAAACATAAGGATAAGATCAGCCGGGTTACGTTCTGGGGCGTCAACGATGGTGACAGCTGGCTGAACAACTGGCCAGTCCGGGGGCGAACGAGCTACCCGCTGCTGTTCGACCGCAACAATCAACCCAAACCCGCTTTCGAAAAAGTTATCGCGCTGACAAAGTGAGGTCGCAATCACTATGTTTACTAGCCTAGTAGACAAGCGTTTAGGCGATTACGCTGGATAGTATTTTTTAACCGTATATGAATCAAAATCGGATGCAACGCATTTACACAACTCTGGCTTTGGCCGCTCTGGCTGGCTGCTCACTGACCACACTCGCACAAACCAACGGGGGCAAAAACCCAAAGGATAAGCCGCTGGTATCGCACATCTACACCGCTGACCCCTCGGCCCGCGTTTTTAATGGTAAAATTTACATCTATCCCTCGCACGATATTGATGCGAAGAATGTGAAGGAGGATGACGAAGGCGGCCACTTTGCCATGCGCGACTACCACGTGCTATCGATGGATAAGATCGGGGGGCCGGTGAAAGACAACGGCGTCGCCCTCGATCTTAAGGATATACCCTGGGCGGGGCGTCAGCTGTGGGCGCCTGATGCTACGTATAAGAACGGCACGTATTACCTTTATTTTCCAGTCAAAGACAAGCAGGATGTGTTCCGCATCGGCGTAGCGACCAGCAAAAGCCCAACGGGACCATTTAAGCCTGAACCCGCGCCCATCAAAGGTAGCTACAGCATCGACCCCACCGTCTATCAGGATACCGACGGTAAAGCGTATCTGTATTTCGGTGGCATCTGGGGCGGTCAGTTGCAGCGATGGGACAAGAATCAATATAACCCGAAAGGCGCGTTGAAGCAGAAAGATCAGGTGGCTTACCTGCCCCGCGTTGCCCGACTAAGCGCCGACATGAAGTCTTTCGCCGAGCCTGTTCGAGAGGTAGAGTTGCTGGACAAGGCGGGCAAACCGTTTCTGGAAAAAGATAACGACAAACGGTTTTTTGAAGCGGCCTGGCTGCACAAATACAAAGGCAAATATTATTTCTCGTACTCCACCGGCGATACGCACAACCTCTGCTACGCTATCGGCGATAATCCGTATGGGCCGTTCACGTACCAGGGCATTCTGCTCAAACCTGTTCTCGGCTGGACGAATCACCATTCCATTGTGCAAGTAGGTGACAAGTGGTACCTGTTTTACCACGATGTGCAGCTATCCGGCAAAACGCACCTCCGCAACGTAAAAGTGACGGAACTGACGCACAATGCGGATGGGACGATCAAAACGATTGACGCATATAAATAATTGTTTGACAGGATTAACATGATTTTTTGCTTCGACAAATCACATTAATTCTGCAAAGTTGACGGACAAGTTTACAGCGTTGCTTCTTCAATTGAATACATTCTGTTAATCCGCCCGGCGGCCCGGCTGTTAATCCTGTCAAAAAGAAACTCAATCTCATGAAAAAGCTAATCCCGTATTCCCTTATAGCCTTGTCGGTCGCGTTCGTTGCGCCGGAGAAAGGGCTGAAAGATTATTACAAGAATTACTTTCCGATTGGCGTGGCCGTCAACCCGCGCATGATCCAGCCGGGACCGGACGCAGAGTTGATCAAAGCCCAATTCAACAGCATGACGCCCGAAAACGCCATGAAAATGGGGCCTATTCACCCGGAGGAGGACCGCTACAACTGGAAAGATGCCGATGCTATTGCCGAGTTTGCCC
>NZ_JBMDWV010000225.1:0-12142 GCF_048594605.1 Spirosoma sp. | reverse complement strand
TCTTTAACACCAACAGTTACCAATATCAGTTGCTCTGGTCAAGTAGACGGATCTGTGAGTTTAACGGTAAATGGCGGAGCTGCACCTTTTACTTATTTATGGTCAAGCGGACAAACAACAGCGAATATCAGCGGATTAACGGCAGGAACTTATTCTGTAACGGTAACCGATGCAAATAATTGTACGGCAACCCAAACGGTAACCATTACCTCCCCTGCATTTGTTCACGCACCGGTAGCTACAAACCAAAGTTTCTGTATAGGTCAAAATGCAACATTAGCAAATGTAGTTGCAACAGGTAGCAACATAAAATGGTACAGTGCGGCAACAGGAGGTGTTTTATTACCATCATCAACAATCTTGGTAAACGGAACTACCTACTACGCATCGCAAACAGTTGGTTCGTGTGAAAGCAGTACCAGAACCGCTGTTCAGATTACATTAGGTCAGGGTACACCATGAACTACAACACAGTTGAATGTGTGTAACAATACGCGTGTACAGAATATGACTATCGACGGTTTTAACTATACACAGTTAAAATGGTACACAAGTGCAACAAGTACTACAGAGTTACCATCGAGCCAGCTTTTGGCAACAGGAACTTATTATGTAAGCTCTTATGTAGGAACATGTGAATCTACCAGACAGGCAATAACAGTAAATGTAGCAGCAATCGTACCTGCACCAACAGCATCGTCACAAACAATTTGCAACAACAGCACTTTAGACGATTTGGTAGTAGTAAAAGATCCGTCTGCGACATTAAGATGGTATAGCTCACCACAAATAATGACCCCATTAGCGGGCACAACTGTTGTTTCAACAGGAACTTATTATGTACAGCAAGTAATAGGTAATTGTGAATCGGTACGTATTCCGGTATCAGTACAAGTTGTAAACGTAAGCGTACCAGCAATGACATCGATAGCAACCTGTCAAGGTAATACTATTGCAGATTTACACCCAAGTGTAGGTAAGTATGTTTGGTACACAAGCAATAGTTCAACAACAGCATTGGCAGAAACTTTTGTGATAACAGCAGGAACATATTACATCGCGTTTGAGAATTCAGGATGTATTTCTGCAAGAACCCAGGTTATTGTAACGGTAAGTCCACGTCCAACAAGTCCAACAGGTCAAACCACACAAGGTTTTTCTTATCAGGCAAGAATTTCGAACTTGGTAATGAACCAGCCAAATGTAATCTGGTTTGCAAGTTATAACGATGCGGTAAGACAACAAAACCCGTTAAGCGTAAACCATTTGTTACAAAACGGAGCAACCTATTATGGTATCTTAACAGGCACCAACAACTGTGGAAGCTTACCAACAGCTGTTACTGTAACCTTAAACTTAAGTAATGCGGAATTGGATTTGGCACAGCTTAAATATTTCCCTAACCCTGTAGATTCAGAGTTGAACATTACTTATATTGAAGAAGTAACGAAGGTAGAAGTGTTTACAATAACAGGACAGAAAGTATTAAGCAGCAATTACCAGTCAAACGAAGTAAAAGTTGATTTAAGCAGATTAAGTTCAGGAACTTATTTAGTGAGAATTGATACTGAAAAAGCATCACAGTTTGTTAAGGTGATCAAAAAGTAAGATTACATAATTTATTTATAAGAAACGAGGCGGGTTTAACCTGCCTCGTTTTGTTTGTAGCAATAGTTTTTTGAATTAGTTAAAGTCTAAAATTAATGTTAAATAAATTTTTATTTTGTATGTTTTTTTTTATAAATTTATCAATTATTTACCTAGTCTGTCTTGGGCAAAAAATTGAGCTTACAAGCGTTCTGAAAAGAGAGCTAAATAGTGCCTAAAAAACCTATACGGCTCGCTTAGGGATAGCCGATTCAGCTTAGCTAAACTGCGAGTAAATACCCGTCAGCCGAAGGCTAGTTTGTCTAAACTATATTGACCCAAATGGGTTAGCGTGACTAAACAGAACCCGATAATGAATCCGGCCAAACCAACCCCAATCCAGCCTACTCAGCCAACTCCTCCACAACCTACCAAGCCAGTAAGACCCAAACGCCCTCGCATAAAAAAGACGACCTAAAGCCTACTTGGGTCTATACAGGGGTAGATATGGAGAAAAGACAGGGCCTCCGGTGCGGTCATCCGGGAGAAAATAAGTCTCACAAACTCAGTTTAAACGTGAGAAATATGGTTTGATTGATGAGACGACTTTTTGAGATTAGGTGGTAAATAGATTGCTTTTGCCAGGATAAATACTGTCTCAATCTCAAGAATAGGGCATTTAAAGAGACACGCTACTACTCTATTTGCCCATGTATGAGTTACATTCGCAACATAAAAATGTTGGTTACGCCTAATTGCTCAACCATCTGACTGGCAGATGGTTATAAAGCAACAAAGCAGCAAATAGCTTGTTTTTGAGTGTAAGGGGTGGCAATGGAGTAGAGAACATCAATGCCGATTGGATGAAAAAAACTGTACCAAAGATATAAATAGTGCTTATCTGGAAAAAACTCGAAAAGGGTTTGATATAAAATAATGCAACTAGAATAGTCGAGTAGGCAAGGGCCTTACAGCTTTTGCCTACTCGACTACCCTTTATAGTAATTGATACGCCAGACAATTCGCCCGGATCGCCCAACTATCTGATAGGTACTTAGGTGCCTTATCAGGATCTTCAACAGGCATGGCTCATGGGGTAACTACCGCGAGTATTTCTGCCAATGATTTATTCCGGTTTTCGACAGCAATTCCTGAATGCCGTACTTCCAGCGGATGCAGGAGCTGTATACACAACTTTTTATCCTCATCTGGAAAGTTTTGGAGTAAAATCTGAAGGGCCAGCGTCGATTGATTGAAGCCTTGTTGGAGCGCTTCTTTGCCTTTTTCGGTAATCCGTACCAATCGCGAGCGTTTGTCTGCCGGGTCCACGCGTTCGCTAATCAGTCCATCCTCCGCCAGCCGATTTAAAATTTCACTTCCTGTCGATATTTCGATAAGGGCATAATTAATAATATCCGTTTTGCGGCTCTCACCCAGAAGATTTGTGGCTGCCAGCAGGTTAAATCGTTCCTGATTTACCAAACTCGTTGCCCGAAGACCAATTCGCAAGTACAGGTTGTACGCTGCCGTCAGACGTGAAATGGTTCGTATGAAACTGGCATCATGGCTCAAGGGAGCTATTCTGGCTAAAGCAGGATCAAAAGAAGGCGGTTGAGTCGTGGACATAGTAGCCATGAAATGTCGACAGAAATCGGTCGCGGTTACCGCTGTATGGCTCTTCTGGTAGTCGGCAAACGCATTTATCAATAAAATTAATTCATCCATAGTCATTCAAATTTTTCCTGAAGGTATAATGGCTTTTTAAACACTTTCAATATATTCCTGTTTTGTAATAAAATCATTGTTAATAATTCTAAATTGTAACAACTCTGTATGGAGCCAGATGAATTAACCCGGAAGCAGCTGCAGCTGATTCACCCCGAAAAGCTTTACCAGTACCTGCCTAATGTAAACGATCAGACCCTAGGTGCCCTATTTGGGCTTTCAGAAGCAGACTATCGTGCTACTAAAGCCCATTTCAGCAACCAGATCCAGGAAGTACTGAAAGAACTACTGGCCGACCCCAGTATGTCCGCTCAGGCGTATCGACTTCCGTTCCAGGATAATGACGTGGTTTTGGCGCTGGGTGAAAGCCACACCGACGATGCCCTATCGTGGTTCAACATACTCCAGACCCTGGTGGAGCAAATTAGTCCGGAAAAACACATCCGGTTTTTGAATATGGCCGTTTCCGGCCATACGACCACGGCCGCTTTACGGCAATTCACGAGTCACCTGTTATACAAGCCGACCTGGATTTTTTGTATGCTGGGGGTCAACGACTCGCTGCGGATTGGCATCAACCCGGGCAAAACCCTAGTGAGTCGGTCAGAAACCCAACGAAATTTAGTCTATATGCGTCAGTTGGCAGCTCAGGCAAACGTAGGTCACTGGGTTTGGTTAACGCCGACACCAATCATCGAAGCGGCTCAAAGCAATAACCACTGGTTCAGACAGATGCAGTTGAGTTAGCATCAGGACGATACGCAGGCAGTGAGTGAATTTTTGCGCAGACAGCCCGAATTGGTGATTGATCTGGAAGACGATTTTGCCAATGCCGATGAGCTGGATAACTACTTGGTTGAAGACGGCGTTCACCCCTCTTTGAAGGGCCATCACCGGATCGTCCGGGCCGTTCTGGGCAAACTGACCAGTTATTAACAATTAACTTACACCTATGAACACAACAACTTATCAGGCCTTTCAGGCGCCGATCTTCCCGGATCTAACCGGTAAGGTGGCCGTTGTCACGGGTAGTTCAAGCGGTATCGGCGCAGAGGTTTGCCGGATGCTGTCCGCTAATCAGGTTAAAGTGGTCGTCAATGGTCGTCACCTGCCAGCGGTTGAGCGACTGGTTGCTGAAATCCAGGCGACCGGTGGGCAGGTCATTGGAGCTGTCGCAGATTGCACGCAAGCCTTAGAGGTGGCTCAACTATATCAGAAAACGGAGCAAACCTGGGGAACCCCGGACATCCTGATGGCTTTTGCCGGGTAAGCGGAACAGCCCGACCTGGCCCTTTGCAATCCATCGGAGAAGAGGACTGGCAATCAGCCATAACCGCCAACTTATCAGCTACTTACCTAACCCTAAAAGCATTCATACCGGCCATGCTGGCGGCTGGTCGGGGCTCAATCATTACCATGTCATCGAGTGCCGCTCGTCAGCCAACACGGGAAGCGCCCTTGTCTTGCTCGGCTGCCAAAGCAGGTATTATTCAATTGACGAAGCAAGTCGCTCAGGAAGCGGCCTCCCGGCAGGTGCGTCTAAACTGCGTGGCCCCTTCCACTATTCTCACTGAGCGGATAGCCCACTATATGGATGCTGACCAGCAACAGGCCGTTGCCGCTACACATCCGCTGGGGCGGTTAGGTCGACCTGCCGATGTAGCCCTGGCTACCCTATTTCTGGCTTCTGATGCGTCCTCCTGGCTAACTGGCACAACCCTCGACATTGCGGGGGGTAAAACGATGCTTTATTAATCCGAAAACTCGAACAATTTACCGATGAAAACGACCTTGGACTCACTATCTCTGTTAGCCGCCACGATTATGCTGGCCATCATTTTTGTGGCTGGTCTACGCGAACGCATCGTGAACATTCCGCGCTGGTTTGCCAACCCACCGGCTTCGTTTGACTTGATCCGTCAGCAAGCAGTCAATGCTCCCAAATTCTGGATTCCCGTTCAGCTTCTTTTCGTGATTACCCTAGTAACTGCTTTCATCACGAATTGGTCGGATGCGACTGTACGCAATCGACTGTTGATCAGTACCGGATTCTTTTTGCTGGTTATCATCCTGACCGCCACGTATTATGTGCGCGAGATAATGGCTTTTCAGCGGATACCAGCGACGGCATCGGTCACGCCTGAGCTCCTGAAGCGGGTTAATCGATGGTATCAGACGACCGTCATACGGAATATTCTGCAGGGTGTAGCTCTGGGATTCCTGGTCTGGGCTTTAATTTAGCGCCTCTATCCTGCTTCCCATGAGCGAAACTTACAAAAAGTCTCTTAATTGAGATGTAAATCATCAGGAAACATACCTTTCATTTATGGCTATTTTTGGGAGAAGCCCCTCTCACTTCCTTCGTTTGGGCTTGGCCCCAAGGTGACTATCTGCCTTCGTCTGCAAAATTTACCTTGTTAAATACGTTCCAATTGAGGACACCGATACAGCCTAAAAAACAGCCAAAGGTAATCTTTTGAAGGAGAGGCAAATAGTATAGGTAGTGTTGCGAATAATAAATGTAGTTGTTACAACCGATGAGTCCTAAACAGCCTAAGCCAAACCAGAACAACCTTCTGTAGTGATGCTGATATAAACCCCTGAAGGTATAACTCAACGCAATGAGGCTAAATAAACCCGCTACATTGATGACTAAATCGTGATAAGGTGTAAAGATCAGACTGGTCAATAACATGGATAGGATACCGGCTCCCTGAATGAGCGTATTGATGGGTCTGGAAAAGGCGAATAAGGTAGGCAACAAGTACCAAAAACTGGCCAATGAAACGCATAGGACCAGCATTGCTAATACAGCTAGAGGTCGAGCGGCATTGGGTTGTCCGTCGATGGCTAGTGGATTTAATAAGTTACACCAATAGTTATGCAGCCAACTAAAGCCAAGACTGTGTTGATTGGCCTGCGATCCACCTGGGTAAAGCAGGGTTGCTAGTAAGTAGAGCCCTATGAAGGTAGCCAACCCGATAAACGGCGTCAGGATGAGGTACGATTGGGGGATTTTTGCGGCTACATGTTGCCTAGACTTGTCGCTCACCAGGTGTAGAGAATAGGGAGAAAAGTTATTCAATAACGACTACCAATCTACTAAAAATTGAGATTCTCAGATAAGGGCCCTATGTGAGTCTGCTCCATAATTTGGGCATTTAGTGAGCTTGTGTTAGGCCAGATCATTTAAGTGATCGGCTTGAGACAGGTGGATGCTAAATATGCTACAACTCCTACTTGGCTTTCTACACTCAGAGCGCCCCCATGCCCCTTCGTCACGATATCATCGCTTAAACTTAGCCCCATGCCGACGCCTTCCCCGTGGGCTTGTAGTAAAGAAGGGCTGGAGAATCTCCGTTTTCACAGTATCAGCCGCCTGTATTTGTCCACTATCATTTGACGACATACACCCTTAAATCGAATAGTTAGTAGATAAATTTATAACTCAATTTCTATTTCTGTACTTTATGCCTTTGGGCGTGGTTAACTGGGTGGCGGTAAAGCTAGGGGTGTGACAAGCTGGTGAAGCTAGTCATGTCAATTGGCGGCTGTGCGTTAACACGTATAAACTCGATAAAGGATTGTCTAGCGGTCAGGAGGATGGATTTTTTATAAGCTTATAAAAAATCCATCCTCCTGGGTTAGAAACTTATTTTTGAAACGTAGTATTGCTTGAACCTAATCCCTTTTTGAAAAAATACAACTAATAGTTGTTAGTATAAAAATATCAATTAATCTTTGCAGTATAGTATGTATAGACATTTAGACAAACACATGCATTTGTTTAGTATTGATCACAGCAGCTCTGTTCCGCTTCATCTTCAAGTGGAAACTATTATGAGGGATTTGATTGATAGTGATGAATACCAGCAGGGTAAACTTTTTCCAAACGAAGTTGATTTGGCCAAGCGACTCGGCATTGCCAGAAATACAGTCAGACAAGCGATTAACAAGCTTGTGCACGAGCAATTACTAATACGCAAAAAGGGGGTAGGGACCAAGGTCGCCAAAAATCGGATCACTACCAAACTGAACAGCTGGTCGAGTTTTACGCTCGAGATGCACGATAAAGGTGTTGACTTCCAGAATTACGAAATCAAGACGAGCTGGACCCTGGCCGACCAGGATATTGCGGAGGTGTTTGGGATCAATACCGACACGAAAGTACTAAAGCTTGAGCGCCTGAGAGGGCTTGATGCAGGCCCCATTGTTTCCTTTATCTCGTATTTTCACCCACGAGTGGGGCTTACGGGAAATGAGGACTTTTCTAAACCTCTTTACGAAATGCTGGAGCGGGATTATCACACCGTAGTCGTGCTGTCAAAAGAAGAAATCAGCGCTACGCTGGCCGATGAACAACTGGCTGCCGTATTGCACACGCTACCAGGCGACCCCATCCTGCTGCGGAAACGGGTCGTTTGTGACCCAGGTGACCGACCTGTTGAATACAACATTGGCTATTACCGGGCTGATCGCTTTACGTATGCCATCGATATAGCTCGTAAGTAATTTGCACAAAACAGCTTATTGCCTAATTATCTTGTGCTAATCGTTTGATTAGTATCAGTTTATAATTGTCGGTTTTTACATGTCTATACATATGGACATTATAAAGCTTTGTCAAATTTGAAAATCCTTAACTCAAGTGAATGTGAGTAATCATCCTAAACCCTTTACCACCCTTAATCATGATCACCTTAACGAATCAATCGGCAAACAAGGTTAATAAAACGTACCTGTACCTGGTTTGTCTGGTGGCTGCGCTGGGTGGTTTCCTGTTCGGTTTCGACACTGCCGTCATTTCAGGGACCGTCAGTCTGGTTAAAAACGATTTTGCGCTTGATGCGGTGCAGGAAGGCTGGTTTGTGAGTTGTGCCCTGCTGGGATGCATTGTCGGCGTCAGCGTTTCAGGCAAGCTCAGCGACACCTACGGACGAAAACTTGTCCAGATTATCTCGGCGGTCTTGTTTCTGGCGTCGGCCATCGGGTGTATGTTCTCGACCACATTTACTACGCTGATTTCTTTTCGGCTGATCGGTGGATTAGGCATTGGGGTTGCCTCGATGGTTTCTCCGCTGTATATCTCAGAATTTGCACCACCCCGTTACCGGGGAACAATGGTATCGCTCTACCAGCTGGCCCTGACTGTGGGTATCGTACTGGCTTATTTCTCAAACGCTTATCTAGCCAGTCACACCACCGATACGTTCGAAACCGAAACGTTTCGAGCTATTTTTTCCACGCAGGTCTGGCGGGGCATGCTGGGTCTGGGTGCCTTACCAGCGGGTATTTTCCTGCTAGCCTTATTGGTCGTGCCCGAATCACCCCGCTGGCTGCTGCTGCGCGGTCAAGAGCAAAAAGCGCGGGAAATCCTTACCCGTATAGACGGTCCCGTTTCTGCCAAAAATGAGATTGAAGCGTTCAACGCAACGGGTGAGGAAGGAGAAAGCAATCTGAGCGAAGTTTTTACGCCCACCTACCGCCGGGCTTTATGGATCGGCTTACTGCTGCCGTTTCTGTCGCAGGTCTGCGGTATTAACGCCGTGATTTATTACGGTCCGCGCATTCTGGAACAGGCCGGTTTTACCCTCAACAACGCGCTGGGCGGGCAGGTTACCATCGGTCTGGTGAATGTGGCTTTCACGTTCGTCGCGATTTTCACGATTGACAAATGGGGCCGCAAACCCTTGCTGTACGTGGGCGTCGGTGGGGCGGTACTGTCGCTGCTGATTATCGGCTTGCTCTTTCAGATGGGCGTTACGTCGGGGCCGTGGATCCTGCTGTTCATTCTGGCCTTCATTGCCTGCTTTGCGTTTTCGTTCGGTCCAGTGTGCTGGGTCGTTGTCAGCGAAATATTTCCCAATGCTATCCGGGGTAAAGCAATGGCGCTGGCTACCCTGTCGCTCTGGATCGGTAATTTCCTGGTCGGTCAGCTAACTCCCTTTCTGCTTGAGGAGGTCGGTTCTGCCGGGACCTTCTGGCTGTTTGCACTGTGCTGCTCCCCCGCCTTGTGGATTACCTGGAAGCTGATTCCCGAAACCAAAGGCTACTCCCTGGAAGCAATCGAAGCGTACTGGAAAGATACGTATCACTCCAACCGAACTACTGATTTATAATTCCTAAACCTTACTCTTTCCGTGTGTATCCTAAGATTCACTGAGTTTTTCTAAACCAACAAAACCCGTATGAACATTCCAGTACATCATCGAATGCCCTTAACAACCTGGTCAGGTAAGCAGCGGCTGCTTCTCGGGTTACTACTTTTTTTGCTGAATTACGGCCTTTTAGCCAGCCCATCGGCCTTTGCCGCGCTCAATATCGAACTTACGGGCCAGGTACTCGATGAGCAGCAGAAGCCTTTACCGGGGGCAACGGTAAGTGTGGTGGGCACTACGATTGGTACCACTACCGACGAAAATGGGAAGTACCGGTTATCGCTGCCGGACAATTACGTGGGGCGCAGCCTCGCCTTCTCCTACATCGGCTACACCAAGAAGACCCTCGTAATAGGGCAGGATCGAACCGTTAACGTAACGCTAACGGCAGACAGTGGTCAATCGCTCGGTGAGGTGGTGGTGGTTGGCTACGGTCGGCAGGATAAACTGTCGGTGACCGGCGCGGTGGATCAGATCAAATCCCAGAGTATTGAAGGCAAGCCCGTTACGAACGCACTCCAGGCGTTACAGGGTGAGTCGCCCAACCTGATTATCCAGCAGACAAATTTTAGTCCGGGTAGTGGGGTTAATATCAACATCCGTGGTCTGGGTACGCTGGGAGATAACACACCCCTGATTGTGATTGATGGTATTATTGGCGGAGACATTAACCTGCTTAACCCCAACGATATCGCGAGCGTATCCGTCCTGAAAGATGCTGGTTCAGCCGCGATTTACGGCTCACGCTCGGCCAACGGGGTCCTTCTCATCACGACGAAAGGCGGAAAATTAAACCAGAAGGCCACGATTACGTACAACGGGAGTTATGGCCTGCAAACACCTTATGTCGGATTACATAAAGTTAGCGCCTGGGATAACGCGTACTACAAAAACCTGTCCCTGATTAATTCGGGACTACCGCCCATCTACACGCCGGACGATATTCAGGCACTGAAAGCTCAGGGCAACGGTGATTGGGAGCGGCAGTCGATTCTGCAAAATGCGCCACAGCAACTGCACAACCTTTCGATTACCGGTGGAGGAGCCAACAGCAGTTACCTGATCTCGGCCGGACTTCAGGACCAGCGCAGCAATTTTGTCGGTCCGTCGTATGGGTATAAAAAGTACAACCTGCGGTTGAATCAGCTTTCGGTTATCGGCAAACTACGGGTCAACACGATTCTGAACTACGTTAAATCGAGCAATAAATCGCACAGCAATACCGACTGGGTCATATTTGCCGATGCGGATCGCGTGCCGCTGAACTACAGCTTTCAGGATGCGGCTGGCAATTACCTGACCAATCCGGTTGCTTCGCAGTACAATGTGAAAAGTGTACTGGAACAAGGTGGTTCTTACCTGTCCGACAACGACCAGTTCTTCGGCAATCTGAACGCCGAACTAAGCATCACCAAAGACCTGAAACTAACGGGTATCTTCGGGGGTACGCAGAACGCCAACAACGCTTTTTTTCGTCGGTTACAGGTTAACAACTACCCATCGGGGGTGTACGGAAATGACCGGACTGTCTATGACAACAGTTTCAAAAATTCGTTGCTCAATACGCAGGTTTTCGCGGATTACACCAAGCGCTTGGGTGCCCACAGCATCAAGGTTTTGCTGGGTGCTTCCGATGAACATTACCGGTCCAACGGCTTTCAGTTGCAGAAAACGCTGACTGATCTGGCCTTGGGTACACCAACGACCGGAACAATCATTGACCCGGTCAACTCGTTCAATAGCAATTCCAATACCAATCCTAATACGTACCCCAGTACGACGGAGACGCGCATCAGTTCCGTGTTTGGCCGGGTGAACTACTCGTTCAAGGATCGCTATTATCTGGAAGGAAACTTTCGGCAGGATGGATCGTCCAAGTTTGCTTCGAGCCGACGGTGGGGCTTCTTCCCGTCACTATCTGGCTCCTGGCTGCTGACCGAAGAATCGTTCCTGGAATCGGTCAAAAATACCGTTACCAATCTAAAGGTGCGGGCTTCTTATGGTCTGGTTGGTAATCAAAACGTGAATGCTTATCAGTACCAGACGAACTACTTCAATTATGCCAACGCCTACGGCTTCAATAATACCGTAGTCGGTGGCGCAGGCTTTGGCTTGGGGAATCCTGATCTGACCTGGGAAAAATCGGCAATTTTAAACGTCGGTACCGATGCGAGCTTTTTTCAAAATAAGCTGACGCTTTCTCTCGATTACTTCAACAAGGTAACCAGCGATATTCTGTACAGCCGCCAGGATATTCCACTCCTGTTTGGCGCAGGCTTTCCCGATTATAACGTAGCGAAAGTTAAGAATACCGGTTGGGAGGTCAGCGCAACGTATAACTTGAATACGAAAGCCGTCAAGCAAAGTTTCAGTGTTAATCTGGCCGATAACAGGAATACCCTGCTAGCCCTGACGTATGGTTCCGAGCAGCAAATTTCAAATGTCGATGCGTTCGGCTTTATCCGGAAAGTGGGCCAGCCCATTACGCAGTATTGGGGCTACCAGACGAACGGCTTCTTCCAGAATCAGGCGGATGTTGATAACTCGCCGAAACCGGATGGTGTTACGGTTGGGCCGGGTGATCTGAAATTTACGGACTATAATGGGGATGGTAAGATTGACGACAGCGACAAAATTGTGCTGGGCAACCCATTCCCGCGCTACACGTTCGG
>NZ_JBMDWV010000224.1:0-26841 GCF_048594605.1 Spirosoma sp. | reverse complement strand
TTTTTTTCCTTTTCGTTCCCTAATATAGTTTTAATCTTATTACTGGCAAATATTCTGTTTTTACAGTTCTATAACTTGGTTAATTGTCATTAATAAAAAACGGCCGGTTTGGGTTGATTCCGTTACGATACGTCTACTCTTAAAAAGCACTTCCCGCACAGCATCCTGCTTTTCACTGACAGCCACCTGCTGGACAATAAACCGACGGTAATCCTCTTCCAGATCGGTCGAAATTGAATAGAAATTAGCTTTGATGGCCATCAGCTTGGCAATTTCGTGGATGCACTGACCAAGCGCCTGCTGAGCCAATCGATAAGGGCGCAACTGCGAAGCTAACAGGCTGATAACCATATACCACGTAGCACCTGCCATAACCAGCCCCGTTCCTTCGATTACCCCGACCGTATCAAGTGGGCGCTCCATCATCAGGATCATGATCAGCAAAGCGGCCGTACCAACTGCCGTAGCCCGGTTGCCATAAACCCCAAACATGGAGAAGAAGAAGCCAAACACCAGAATCTCTACTCCCAACAGGTAGGGATTCTGGCGGGCAAAGCCAGTGATAAACGTAACAAGGCCGCTTATCAATACGCTGGCTGCCATGCCGTTACGTCGATGCATAACGGGGCCCGGCGCGTCGCTGATGCTCACATTTAAAGCTCCCAGCGACATGGTCATACCCGCCTGAAGTTGTCCAAATTGGGCCAATGCCAGTGCTGGCAACAGAATGGCCAGCGTAATTCTGAGCCCGTCAGAAAAGTACTGACTTGACAAAAAATAGCTGACTTGACGGGCAGGTTTGTTCATATACGCTCATTTATTCACAGACCGGGCTTCGACCGTTAAGCCGGTAATAAACCCGTTTTTCGCTCACCGATTTGCTGACGCCACATTGCGTAATAAAGTCCTTTCTGGGCAACTAACGTATCGTGATTTCCTGTTTCGACGATCCGGCCTTTTTCCAGAACGAAGATGATGTTGGCGTGCATAATCGTGGAAAGCCGGTGAGCAATCAGAATGGTAATCTGCGAGTTCATGGCCGATACGCTCCGAACTGTGTCCGTTATTTCCTCTTCCGTGAGCGAATCCAGGGCCGAGGTAGCTTCGTCGAAAATCAGCAGACGCGGCTGCCGGACCAGCGCGCGGGCAATCGATAACCGCTGTTTTTCGCCCCCCGACATTTTGAGCCCGCCCTCACCAATTTGTGTGTCCAGACCGTTGGGCGAACGGTCGAGCAGATGATCGCAGGCGGCTTTGTCCAGCGCATCGAGCATCTCCGCTTCGGTCGCGTCGGGTTTAACAAACAGTAAGTTTTCGCGGATGGTACCCGAAAAAAGATGCGTTTCCTGCGTAACAAACCCGATCTGCCGACGCATCGGATTGAATTTCAGATCTTTTGTTGACGTATCGTTGTAATAGATTTCTCCACTAACGGGCCGGTAAAGACCAACCAGCAATTTGACCATTGTGGATTTGCCCGAACCCGATGGTCCGACGAACGCAATGGTATCGCCGAGCGTCGCTTCGAAGGAAACCCCATCAATGGCATTTTGAACCGCATCTTTATGTCGGAACACTACGTTCTCGAATCGAAGCCGCTCAATTGGGCCTACCTCAATGGGTGATTCCGGGTTACGTTCGATGGATTTCTGCATCAGTTTATCGAAACCATTTAAACCCGCTTCCGCTTCCCGGTACGCCAGGATTATATTGCCTAAATCCTGCAATGGATTGAAAATGGAAACCGAAATAAATTGCATCGAAATCAGTTCGCCCGTACTCAATACGTTACGAAAAATTAACCAGAGTAACGTAAAAAGAACCGATTGTTTCAACAGATTTAACGTAGTGCCTTGCCAGAACGAAAGCAGACGGACTCGCCGGACTTTAAACATTTCCAGATCGAAAATGCGGCCTGTCTGGAGATTAAGGCGTCGGATTTCGGGAAATGTCAAGCCCAGGCTTTTGATAAGTTCTATGTTGCGTAACGATTCGGTAATGACGCCCGCCAGCAGCGCTGTTTCTCGATTGATGGACCGCTGCGTTGTTTTGATTTCTTTACTCAGAAACCCCGTTATTCCTCCCAATAGCAGGACGCCAATCAGAAACACTGGCACCAGAGCCCAGTGTTTGGTGACGGCATACCAAACGAGAAAACCTACCCCAACGATAGACGAAAACAGTACGTTGACAAAGGAATTGATAAACCTCTCAGTGTCGGTACGTACCTTTTGTAAAATTGACAACGTAGCGCCACTGCTCTGATCACCAAATTCCTGATAGGAGAGTCGCAGGGTTTGCTTTAGCCCATCATTGAAAATATCAGTACCGAATTTCTGAACAACCAATCGCATGACGTATTCCTGAAACCCTTTGGTAATGTTCGACAGGACAGCCACGGCAATGGCAAGGGCTAAAAGTTGTAGTACACCCTGAATTTTCTCTGAATCGGTTTTCTGACCAGGATGGGTAGCGTACTCGTCAATCAGTTTTCCGAAGATAATCGGGTCGACCAGTGAGAGGATCTGGGCAATACCTGCCAGCACTAACGCCAGGACAGCCAGCCATCGGTAAGGCTTAAGATATTTCCACAGAATCTGCATAGAGTGAGTATGGGGCTTTGGGCGCGGGGCGTAGGGTATTGAGAGAAAGGCGATTCCTATAGGTGAACAAACCTCCATGCCCAAAGCCCTATGCCCCATGTATTAATACGTATCCAGTTCCTGAATTCGGGCCAGATGCCGGCCGCCTTCAAAAGGCGTATCGAGCCAGATACGAACCAGTTGCAGGGCTGTCTCTTCCGACATCATGCGCTCGCCGAGTGAAATGACGTTGGCATCATTATGCTGCCGGCACAGACGGGCCGACTCCTCATTCCAGCACAAACCCGCCCGAACACCCCGTACCCGGTTGGCTGCTATGGCTTCGCCATTGCCCGAACCGCCTAAGACAACGCCCCGCTCCACTTCACCAGCCGCTACAGCTTCGGCAACGGGTCGAATAAAAAGTGGATAATCTACAGACGGTGTTTCGGCATACGTTCCTTTGTCGATTACCTCATGCCCGAGATCGATAAGCATTTGTTTGATGGCTTCTTTATAGCGGAAACCAGCGTGGTCGGAGCCAATAGCAATTTTCATGGGAGATATAAATGAATGAAAAACAAGGGCCAAAAGTAGTAGAATCATTGCCTAAGATGAAACCTTAACGGACTAAACTTGTTCGGAAAACAGACTGGCGGTAATTTGCGCCCGTCAATATAACCGACTTATGATTCCAGCTACCAACCAGCGCCCCCCGGCCACAGTGCTCTTTATCTTCGGGGGAAGTGGAGATCTTAATCTTCGTAAGCTTACTCCTGCTTTATATAACCTGTTCATTGATAAATACTTGCCAGAACGCTTTGCTGTAGTCGGTTTAGGACGTAGTCCTTTTACGGATGATTCGTTCCGGGAGCGTTTGCTGGAAGGCGTACAGGAATTTTCGCGCCGAAAGAACGGTCCCGACGATACCTGGAAGTCCTTTGCGCCCGCTATTTCTTACATGCAAATGGATGTTGCTGATGAAACGGCTTATTCCAAACTGTCAGATTTTGTTGGCGCTAAGAAAAAAGAGTGGAATGAAGAGCCGAACGTAGTGTTTTATCTGGCCGTGGCGCCCCAACTGGTTCCGGGCATTGCTACGAATCTGGGTAAGCTTCCGCTCTGTGGCGACAAATCGCACGTTCGGATTGTGGTTGAAAAACCATTCGGACATGATCTGAAAACAGCCCAGGAGCTGAATTCACTCTTAGGAGGTCTTTTTGCTGAAGAGCAGATTTATCGTATTGATCACTATCTGGGCAAGGAAACGGTACAAAACATACTGGCGTTACGCTTTGCGAACTCACTCTTTGAACCGATCTGGAACCGGCGTTACGTTGAATATGTGCAGATTACGGCTTCTGAAACGGTCGGGCTCGAAGGGCGCGGAGGTTATTATGAAGGGTCTGGTGCTTTGCGGGACATGATCCAGAACCACCTGCTTCAGATGCTGTGCATGGTAGCTACCGAAGCCCCCATTTCGTTTGATGCGAATGAAGTTCGAAACAAGAAAGTAGACGTATTGAACGCCATTCGCCGGATCAAACCTGAGCAGGTGAAAGACGTAGCTGTTCGTGGCCAATACGGTCCGGGTGAAAAAGAGGGAAAGGCGACTCCTGGATACCGGGAAGAAGAAGGTGTAAAACCTGATTCGGCGACTGAAACCTTTGCGGCCGTAAAGCTTTTCGTTGATAACTGGCGCTGGGAAGATGTACCGTTCTACCTGCGTACCGGAAAATCATTGCCTGAAAAAGCAACGCTTATAACGATTCAGTTCAAACCCGCACCCTACTACGCTTTCCCGGAAGAGGCAACGCACAGCTGGGAACCGAACCATTTAACGATTGGTATTCAGCCTGCCCGCGATATTCGGTTGCAATTCCAGGCAAAACGACCCGGACAGGCACTGGCTATTGATCCGGTCGAGATGGTGTTCAGCTACAAGGATGCGTATTCGGTTCAGGAGCCGGAAGCGTACGAAACACTGCTGCTGGACGTAATGACGGGCGACGCTACGTTGTTTATGCGGGCCGATCAGGTAGAGGCTGCCTGGAAAGTTGTGACGCCAATTTTGGATGCCTGGGCCGACGAAACGCCAGACTTTCCGAACTATGCACCTGGCTCCTGGGGACCCGAAGCGGCTATGCAGCTCGTTGAGAAAGACGGGTTTCAATGGATGACAAAATAACTACAGATATCAGTAGACGCGCTAACGCTATCGATTCCTGACTAACCCTTATCGACTTTTTTGTCATGACGACCAATCAACTCAATGCGCTTTTTGTTGATGATCAGAATCTGCCCTGGGAACAGGTTGCTGAAGGTGTCAAGCGTAAAATCATGACCTACGACGCCAACCTGATGATGGTAAAAGTAGCTTTCGAAACAGGAGGTATTGGCACTCCCCACAGCCATTATCATACGCAGATGAGCTACGTAGCGAGCGGGGCGTTTTCCATTACGATTGGTGACGAAATCCGAACGGTACGGACTGGCGATGCGTATTACATTCCGCCGAATGTCTGGCACGGTGCTGTTTGTGAAGAAGCAGGCGTACTGGTTGATATTTTTACGCCAATGCGCGAAGACTTTGTCTGAAAAATTATGCAGCTTATCGTTAAAAAGAATCCTACAGAGTTAGCCAAAGCCGCGGCCGACCTGATTACGAAGCGTATTAAGGATACGTTAAAAACAAAGGATCGATTTACAATCGCTTTGTCGGGTGGAAGTACGCCAAAAGCATTACATGAACTATTAGCTAAACCGCCTTATTTACAACAGATTCCATGGGCGCAGCTACACATTTTCTGGGGCGATGAACGCTACGTTCCCATCGACGACGAGCAGAGCAACGCCGGAATGGCATACGATACGTTGCTTGGGCATGTGTATACGCCTGAGGATCAGATTCACGTATGGCGCACAGATCTGGAACCCGAAGCTGCTGCTGCCGACTATGACCGGATTTTACACGACTATTTTGGGGATACTGGTCCTACGTTCGATTTGGTGTTGCTTGGTATGGGCGATGACGGACACACGCTTTCGCTGTTTCCGGGCACTGAAGTCGTTCATGAGCAGACAGCCTGGACAAAAGCTTATTTTTTACAGCAGCAGGATATGTACCGCCTGACGCTCACCGCTCCTGTTACCAATCGGGCGACTTGTATCGTGTTTTTAGTAGCTGGCCCTAAGAAAGCTGAACCGCTCAAAGAAGTTCTGGAAGGAGCCTTTAATCCAGACAAATATCCCTCTCAGATGATTAAACCGGACCATGGAGAGTTGATCTGGCTGGTCGACGAAAAAGCGGCCGCTGATTTAGATTGATAGACCCATAAGGTTTTGTGAACAAATAACCTTATTTTTGCTGCGCGTTTTCTTGGAAGAATGCAAATTCCGATTGACTGCAGTTTTATGGGCTGTTGGTAATTGGTTAACTCCACAGCATAAAATTATATGGGCGAATCGCTCCATTCATTTGTTTCGAAACGGCACAGTCCTCAGCCAGATACTGGCAAGAGCGCAAAAAGCTATCCGAAACTAACACTTGTTACGCCCTCTTATAATCAGGCTCATTATTTAGAACGTACAATTTTGAGCGTACTGAACCAGAACTACCCAAACCTCGAATACTTTATTATTGATGGCGGTTCGACAGATGGCAGTGTTGATATCATCAAAAAGTACGAATCTTATCTAACGGGCTGGGTAAGCGAAAAAGATAAAGGCCAGACTGATGCAATTAACAAAGGTCTGCGACGAGCAACGGGTGATTACGTAGCGTTTCAGAATTCGGACGACGTGTTTGCCCCCCATGCTTTCGACCGTGTCGCTGATGCATGGCGTAAGTCGCCGGATACGGACGTTTTTTTCGGGGACATGTACATAACCGATGAGAACGACGTTATTCTGGAGGAGATGCGGGCTCCCGACTTTTGCGTCGAATGTCATATTTATGAAGGAATGCAGGTTTTTAATCAGTCGCTGTTTATCCGACGTGAACGACTCAACCAGGTTGGCCTGCTCGATGAAAACCTGCAATTTGTTATTGATTATGAAATTGTGGCTCGATTAGGTGTCGTTCCGGGAATTCGGTTTCAGCACGTCGACGGGTTTTGGGGAGGCTTTCGGGTTCAGCCTAATGCAAAATCGTCTACAATTACATCAGTAGGCTTAGCTGAGCATCAATTGATTAAGGAAAAATATCGCCCCAAATTAACTTCATCACTTAGCTCCACTTTCTGGCAGCGATACTGCCGATTACGTAAATTGCTGGCGTTTTTGTTGAAGGGGGAGTTTGGGTATGTTCGGCATCGACTTCAATTGAGCCGATCAAGAAAATGAACCGTAAACCGAAACGAGACATCGTTTATGAATGATTTAATTCGTTTTGTGCAGAAACTTGACTACATACGTTTGTGTGTGGGCATCTGCATACTCGTAGACGGATATCCTTTAATTTTCTTTTTCAGGGATGCGCTGCGACTGGCTCCAGGGAGTTCGGCATTCACTGCCGCAGCCTTCGCGGGCGGCTTAGTCCTGATGGTTCCGTTTACGGTGCTACGTCGGTTATATCGCCCTAACATTACTATGTTCTGGCTGGGAATAGGATTTCTGCTGCTCAGCATTATCTATATGTATGTTTATGCCTCTCCGGGTGTGCAGGATAAGGGAAGAGAAATGATATACTTTGCGTTTATCTTTATTTTTCTATTTCTGTTGATCAACATACCTAATGATATCATCACGGTAATTATACCGGTCATTGTCTTTTTTACGCTGGTGTCCAACCTGGGTCTTGTCTACTCCCTGATAACAGATCCTAGCTGGGCTATCGGCCAGCGGGCAACGATCGTTCTCAACAACAGCGAAGACGGATCAGGTAACCCGCACGTATTTGCCCGAAATGCCTTCATGGGTGTGGTGGCCTGCGCGATCTGGCTGATGCGTCCTGATACCAGCTTCTTTTTCCGGTTACTATCGCTGTTTTCCGGTGTTCTGAGCATTGCCGTATTGGTGCTGACACAAACGCGCTCCGCCATTGTCGCGCTGATTATTGCTGTCTTTTTCTTTATCGTTTTCAATGTTCGATCCACGCAAATACGGATGGCCGTTCGGGGAATCTTCAAGCCAGGGCCTATAATCGTCATGTGCATTGGTGTGGTGGGAATTATCCTGTTTTTTCGCCGGTACGATGATATCTACAGTGTTCTGTCCAGTTACGTAATCGGTTTTATCGACCGTAACCTGGAAAACGTTTATGCGCTTTTAGGTATGCAAGCGCAGGGAGTGGCCTACAAAGCGGTATTAGACGATTCGGCGGCTAACCGTTCAACCAGCTTTGGTTTTCTGACAAATATCTTGATCGGACATATGAATATGCTTGTCTTTGGATATGGCTATAAATATCAGTATCTGGATATACCGATCATTGAAGCGTTGACCAATCTGGGGGTTCTGGGCTTTATCCTGTTCGGTGGGATCAACGGTATGGTTCTTTATTATTCCATCCGAAACATGCGAATTCATCCAAACCAGCTCAGCGTGTTTTTAGCGTATTTTTATATGCTGATTCTGGTCCAGTTGTTTACTAATGGCCGTCCCTATGAGATGTTTTTCTGGATCCCGCTGGCTATGATGATCCGATTTATAGGAGTCGAACATTTGTTTCCCATCTATTTATCCGATCATCCCGCTGAAGTGAAGGGTGAGCAATACGTTGTTGTTTCAAATCCGACTTAATGCGCATCCTCATTGTTCATAATCTACTCTGGTCGCATTATAAGTCCAGTGTGTTTCAGGCGATTCAGCAACTTGTCGATCCGCAGGCAAATGTTCAGTTTAAGGTCATTCAAATTGCCCGAAACGAGCGCTCACGGGCTGGGCTGGAAGTGATAACCGATGAGAAAACGCCTACGTATCAGTATGATTATACGTTACTGTTCGATCGTTTTTGGGAAGAAATAACGGTCAAGGAACGTAGTAAGGCCTTATTTCACCATGTCCGCAAATTCAGACCGGATGTTATTACGTTGACCGGCTACTACGACCCGGCGCAAATTATGCTTCTGCTCTGGGCGAAAATGACAGGAATTCGTGTCATTATGCAGAACGAAAGTACCGCAGCCGATCATCAGCGCGGAAACTGGAAAGAGGCCCTGAAACGTAGCATTTTTCGGTTGTGTGATGGTTTCTTCTGCTTTGGTAATCAATCCGCTGATTACCTGATCCAGTTGGGTGTCAGACCAGAAAAAATTTTACTACGTAAAAATGCTGTAGATAACAACGCGATTCGTGCAGGGTATGAACAGGCGTTGATTAACCGGGAACAGCAGCAACAGGCGCTAGGCTTACGGCCCAATAATTTTGTTTTTGTTGGTCGCTTAATTGCCTTTAAAAACCTATCCATGTTACTGACAGCTTTCGCCGAGGCACAAAAGCAGTCGGCACAAGCGGCTGGCTGGGGATTAATTCTGCTGGGGGATGGGCCGGAACATGATCAGCTTAGTCATCAAATTAAAGCACTCAACTTAACGGTATCAGTTAGGTTAATACCGGGCCGCCCGTGGTATCAAGTACCAGAGGTGCTGGCAATGAGCAATGCACTCGTGCTGCCAAGCCGATCGGAGCCGTGGGGGTTGGTTGTTAACGAAGCGATGGCCTGTGGCATGCCTGTATTAGTTTCAGACCGTTGCGGCTGCGTTCCTGATCTGGTGCAGGATGGTAAGAATGGCTTCATTTTTAGCCCAGACCAACCCGATCAGCTCACTCAGTTGCTGCTACGTTTTATAAATGAACAAGTGAACGTATCAGAAATGAGTCGGTGGGCGCAAAAACTTATCGCTCCCTACGCGCCTGAAGTCGTTGCGCAGGAAATGCTGAACGGCTTTACATATAT
Source organism: Spirosoma sp. (assembly GCF_048594605.1). Lineage (GTDB taxonomy): Bacteria > Bacteroidota > Bacteroidia > Cytophagales > Spirosomataceae > Spirosoma. The sequence goes on along the minus strand of NZ_JBMDWV010000224.1, from coordinate 17,361 downwards.
TCTCAGAAAATGAAGATTTTGCACATTTGCGCTTATACCTGGGCAATTGGTGGACCCGCTAAAATGATTTTCGATCATACGCGGGTTCATGCTGCCGAAGGACACGAAGTAACCATTCTCACCCCTGTTTCAGCTGATGATGTTATTTACGATACGGCACCTGGTGTGGTAGTCGTGCCAGTAACACGTCATTGGTTCAGTCGATTTTTCCCCGAATTTTCAGTTGGGCTCTGGCAGTATCTAAAGAAACATGGGAATGACTTTGATCTTATTCATGTGCATGGCCTTTGGCATTTTGGGAGCGTAACGCCATACGTAATGAAATTGCGCCCCCCCAAAATCCTTACGACGCATGGCTTGCTGGATCGATGGACCATACGTCGCAGTTATTGGAAAAAGCAGTTGATATCCTGGTTCGGTCAGCGTAAGTGGACAGCCGATACGCCCGTTATTCATGTAAATAATCGACAGGAAGTAGACGATGTTCGGCGCTACTTGGGGCATCCGCATCCGCATGTAGTTATTATTCCCAACGGCCTTCGACCGGCTGAATTTAAACAATTACCGCCACGCGGCCTGTTTCGGCAGGAGTTCGGAATCCGGCCTGATCAGAAGGTTATCCTTTTTCTGAGCCGATTAAATTTTAAGAAGGGACTGGACGTATTACTGGCGGCTTTTCTGCGCCTAAGTAACGAACGAGAGGATGTGCAGCTTGTGTTGGTGGGGCCAGACGATGGTTATTTATCGACCATACAGGAGTTTATTCAACAACATCAACTACAGGAGCGCATTTTATTACCGGGAATGCTCATTAAAGAGCAAAAATTAGCCGCTTTCGCTGATGCCGACATATTCACATTACCGACCTACTCGGAAAGCTTCGCCATTGCTGCTTTGGAAGCATTAGCTACTGGCGTGCCTTCTCTGCTGACTGAACACGTTGGTTTTGGAGATTATATCCGTTCGTACCAGTCGGCTCATCTGTGCGAGCCAACGGAACAATCTGTATACGATGGGCTGACGTATCTACTCAATAATCCGGATAAAGCGGCAGAACTGGCACGCAACGCCCAGAAAATGATTGCTGAAGAATGCGATATTGATGTGCTTGCCAGACGATTGCTGGATACGTACAAAGGAATTGTGCATCGGTAATAAGCGTTACGTTGCCTTAAACACCTACGCTTTTTTGAGCGGATTTCGGAGTTACATGAGCTGGATTTAACCACTTGCGTAGTAAACGGCGAGAGGGTGTTTCGATTTTTTCGAAGCAGAGAGCAGAAATGATAAAGAGTAACCCTAGATAAAAAGCTACGTATAGGGTAGAGTTGAGGTGTATAAAACGCTGGTTTAACTGAATCGATGCTAAACCAACGGGTACTTGTAACAGATAAATTCCGTAACTGATTTCACCCAGGTAGACTAGCCTGGGCTGACTAAGCCATCGAGCGAAAGCGCCCTGCTGTACGGTTAAAAATAGAATAGCCAGAATAAACAAGGGAGCTAACAGACCATCATGATAATAGATCATCAGACGAGCTTCATCAAGTATCAGGTAAATGGTTGATACCAAGAAAAGCAGGAAAAGCGCTGTGATTATGGAGCGAGTTCTGACCATAATTTGCCAGTGTCTTAACGTCAATATACCTGTACAAACTCCACAAATAAACGTACTTAAGTGAAATAAGGGGAGGTATAAGAGAATAGGTGGAGACGTCGCCTTATCATAATAGTAGATAAAGATATATTGATTGATAACCCACGTTAGAGCGGCAAAGAGGATAATCTGAGCGGTTGTTTTGCGAATTAGCCACTGAAAAAGGAAGGGAAAAATCAAATAAAATACAGCTTCCACCGATATGGACCAGCTTGGATAGTTTAAGGAAGGTGTCCATTTTAAAACCCAGGCATGCAGTAGCGTAATTTCGGGTATAAAGGTGGCTATACCCCACGGTAATACGTTCGTATCAACCTGTAAAGTGGGATAGAGTAATAGAAACGTGGCTACAGTGGCAAATAGGTGTAATGGATAAATTCGGGCAAACCGATTAACCCAAAACGGACGCCTGGCAATCTGAGTGGGTAAATCAGTGCCTGACGCATTGGAAACGACCAGAATAAATCCAGACAGAAGAAAAAAATAACTTACCATGGCTGGTGCCTTAGACAGCAAAAGGCCAACAGCAGGAAGATTACGAAGGGTATGAGAAGGTATATGAAAAACAACAATGAGAATAGCCGCTAGAAATCGGGTAAAGGTTAATTGGGGGAGTTTCATACAATAAGCCCACTAGCAACTGCCAAAAGAGCAGGGTAAATATAATTTAATCAAATCGTTACTGGTACGATCTCATTCCAGTTTACAGCTTGTTCAGCCTGGGCCAGATCCACAAAAGGAAAATCAATCAGGAGTTGCCTGAGTTTAGGCAGGCAATTCTTAAGGCCATAATACGACTTAAACTGCCGGGCACGGCTCAATCCCGGAATCATTGGCTGACCAGGATCAAAATCACGGGGATGAAAATACGTCATGACGTAGTTGGACCGTCGCATCAGCTCCTTAATCATAGGGTAGGGAAACAGCCGGAAGTACCCTCCACCAGAAAAGATCAAATCCTGTCCCAGTACAGAAGCCGTATTGATCGGAAATTCTTTCAGCAACGTACCGTTTACGTTCAGATACCCCGGTTCAAACATGCCAAGTGAGGCATCGCCACCGTGTGCACGACGGGCGGAGAATACAGAACAATCAATTTCGATTCCCTGCTCAACCAGAATTGGGAACACCCAGCGGTTATATTCTTTGATCGAAAACCCGGGAGCGCGGTACGATCGAACTTTTTTCCCTGTTAAATCCTGTAAGTGTTTAATCGAGCGCACTAAGTCAGTCTGAAAGTCGGCTGGACTTTGCTCGTACGCAAGCTGATGCGCGTAGGAATGCGTAGCAATCTCAAACCCTGCTTTGTCGATACGTCGGATTACATCAGGATGCTTATCGGCAACCCAGCCGAGACAGAAAAACGTAGCACGGCTATTGGTATCGTCTAAAAGCTGGAAAATACGATCCATATTCTCGTAAATACGTGTTTCGTAACGCCCCCATTCGGCTTCGGTACGAGTTGACGCATTATCCAGAATATGGAACCACTCTTCAATATCGAACGTCAGTATATTCATAAAAAGTCGTTAGCTGCCAGTCGATAATAAATAGGGTTGTAATCAACGTATCGAACGACTGGTAACTGGTAATTAATAAAACCGCTTCCCGCGTGCCAGAAAAGCCTTTACATCATCGCGGGTAGGAAAGGTAAAATAAGTCATCTGCGAGGCATCGTTCTCAATAAGTTCGTACTTGCCCGAGTGAATTTTTTCGATAGACTCCAGAATGGCGTCCATTCCCATTTTTTTCGTTACGTCGATTAGTTCAGCCTGGGTCATATTGCCGATGGCGAGCTTATTCTGAACCAGAATAGGGCCGCTGTCAATACCTTCGTCAACAAAAAAGACAGAAACTCCTGTGTGCGTTTCGCCATTTTTCAATACCCAGAAGGAAGGCATCAAGCCCCGGTATTTGGGCAACAGTGCTGTATGGAGGTTAATACAGCCGAACGTAGCAATGTCCAATAGCTTTTGCTTGAAAATCTGATTGCCGGCAATCGACACCAGAAGGTCGGGTTTATAAGCCCGCAGCTTCTCCAGATTTTCGTCTTTATTAATACTACCCTCAATGTGAACTAGCGGAATATTTCGCTCTGAGAGTACCTTACGTACGTTGTTCCGACTGTCGAGTTTGGACATGACGAATTTAGACCCGTACCGAATAAAGAAAGGTAAACCAAAGATATTGTAGGTTTTCTTCATTTTCTCCATGAAACTTTCCCGCTTTCCAAAAGGCGATACGTCGAAGACAACAGTAGCCACCACTTCGGCGTAAGGAGGAAGTTTTTTCAGGAGGTAATCGATGTTACGGGCCAGGTAAAATGGATCATCCTGCGTAAGAATCACAAGGCGCATACAAACTGGTAGAGTAGTAAGGTCACAAAAGTACGTATTCTAATGAATAGTTTGCTCTTCGAAAATAGTACAAAAACAATATGATACTTTTGTGAAGTAGATTTGAAAGCTTTGTCCTATATAAAAAAAGTTATAATATTGCATAATTAAAAGGCCAGGGAGTATGCTGGTAAAATGTGCCTTTTTCCTCGGAAAAGAACTGAAACAGGCCACTTATTCTATATTAGTACAATAGAGTATGACTGATGTATCTGTCATCATTCTGACGCACAACGAGGAAAAACACATCACTCGCTGTTTACAGAGCTTACTTCCGTTTACGGATAAAATCTTCATTGTTGATTCATTTTCTACAGACCGAACCGTAGAAATCGCTCAATCGATGGGGGCCGTTGTTGTTCAGAACGTGTGGGTCAACTACGCAACGCAGTTTAATTACGGCATTGAACATACGCCTTTTCAGACGACCTGGTTGATGCGCATGGACGCCGACGAATACGTAATGCCGGAGTTAGCCGACGAAATCAATCGCCGATTAACAAGTTTGCCGGATGGAGTAGGGGGTGTTTATGTAAAACGTCGCGTATTTTTCCTGAACCGTTGGATGCGCCACGGAGGTTTTTATCCGATCTGGTTGTTACGTTTGTGGCGTAGGGGTGATGGGTTCTGCGAGCAGGTCTGGCATGATGAGCATATCAAAATTACCAGAGGTGAGCCCATTCAGTTTGAGCACGATATTGTTGATCATAATTTGAACAACCTGACCTGGTGGACGCAGAAACATAATCATTACACCATTCTGGAAATGATCAATCTGCTTAATTATCGGTATCAATTTGATAATGCCGAAAAAGTGCAACCTAAACTGTTCGGTACGCAGGAGCAACGTGTTCGTTTTCTGAAAGAAAAGTATGCCTCACTGCCGTTGTTCACCCGGCCCATTCTGTATTTTATTTATCGGTATTTTGTACGGATGGGCTTTCTGGATGGGCACGCTGGTTTTGTCTGGTGTTTTCTACAGGCACTGTGGTATCGCTTTTTGGTCGATGCAAAACTGATGGAGGTGAACATTCGGGTTGGGCAGGATAGAGACAAAATAATTGACTATTTCCGAACGGAATACGGGAAAGATCTGAGAGCTATTCGTCCACAACAGGTCAGTCAAGCCTAAACGAATGACTTTGCCACTCGGAAGTTTGCAAGATGGAAGCACAGAAAGATTCGTATAACTTACCAACCAGCCAGCCAAATGGCAGGACGGACCTGTCGATTTTTGATAACAGTTGGTACGACCACGGACCGCGGTGGCGAGTGATACTTTGGTTTTTGACAAATGCTTATTTTTTGAATACCTATTTGCCTGTACCATCGAGCATTAAAGTAGCTGTTCTCAGGCTATTTGGGGCTAAGATTGGAAAAGGGGTTATGATCAAACCCGCGGTTAACATCAAATATCCCTGGTTACTTCGGATAGGGGATTATGTCTGGATTGGTGAGCAGGTGTGGATCGATAACCTTAGCGAAGTTGTGATTGGCGATAATTCCTGTCTTTCGCAGGGCGCTATGATTCTGACGGGTAACCATAACTACAGTCTGCCGACTTTTGATTTGACAACCCGGCCTATTACGTTAGCGGATGGCGTATGGATAGGCGCTAAATCTGTGGTTTGCGCGGGTGTACGCTGTGAGTCACATGCCGTATTGGCCGTTAATTCGGTAGCCACGCATTCGCTGGATGCGTACGGAGTTTACCAGGGCAATCCAGCCAAATTAGTCCGAAAACGAACGTTTAAAGCGTGAAAGTTTCCATTATAACCGTGGTTTTCAATGGCGCGGAATTTATTCGGGATTGTATCGAATCGATTCTGAACCAGACGTACCCCGAAATTGAATACATTATCGTAGATGGCCGATCGACCGATGGGACAGTCCAGATTGTAGAATCATACGGTAAGCGAATTGCTAAGTTTGTATCTGAACCCGACAAGGGTTTATACGATGCCATGAATAAAGGTATAGGTATGGCAACGGGCGAGGTGATCGGCTTACTCAATGCTGACGATTATTATCGTCACAATCGCGTCATTGAAAACATGGTTGCTACGTTCGAGCGGACGGGCAGCGACGCGGTTTATGGTGATATGATGTACGTAGATCGGGATGATACTCGTAAAATAAAGCGATACTGGCGGTCGGGCTGGTATTCCGGAAATGCATTTCTCTGGGGTTGGATGCCTGGTCATCTATCCTTTTTTGCAAAACGCTCACTTTATGAGCAGTACGGTTTATTCCGACTTGACATGAAAAGCGCAGCCGATTATGAGCTTATGCTACGCTTCATTCATAAAAACAAGATTAAACTGGGCTACATGGACGAAGTAACCATTGTCATGAGAATGGGCGGAATCAGTAACAGTAGTGTAAAAAACCGCCTACGGGCTAACCGGGAAGATCGCTTAGCCTGGCAGGTCAACAATCTAACTCCTTATTTCTTTACGTTCTGGTTAAAGCCGCTACGTAAAATAAACCAGTACCTTACCAAGCCGCCGAGGCTTTCTGATACGCAGCAGGAAGCCGTTAAATCAAATTAGTTTGCATAGTTGTCGAAAACGTTGATTTTTACGCCCCTCTCTTGAAATCAGCGGGTTATTTTCTAACAAAAACCCACATCATGAATATAGACCTGTTTATTGCTTATCTACAACATAAATGCGGTGATGAACTTTTCATGCTGGGCTTGTACCAGTGTGTACTGGCGTTTTTAGTTGCCTGTTTTGTTTCCGTTGTCGCCATTCCGGTTGTTATCCGTATTTCTGAACTGAAATCACTCATGGAGAAACCAGGCGAACGGCGGGCTCACACAACACCAACGCCAACCTTCGGCGGAATAGCTGTTTTTGCCGCTATTCTGATTGGGTATTTCTTGTGGCCAAGTATCGACCAGACGGATATCTACCGCACCAATCTGTCCATTGTGGGCATGACTATCCTGTTCTTCGTCGGCATAAAAGATGATTTAGTAGGCATTGACCCTACGAAAAAGCTTCTTTTTCAGGTGCTTGCCTCTATAATTCTGATTTTTTTTGGTGAGCTGCGCGTCGACTATCTGTATGGTATTTTAGGGTTTCATCATATTGAAGAAGTTGTTAGTATTTTACTGACGTGCTTTATTTTCATTGCGCTCACCAATGCCATTAACCTCATTGATGGCATTGATGGATTGGCAGGCGGTATTGCTACCATCGCTAGTGGTACGTTTGGAGGCTGGTTTCTACTAACAAATCATTTCACAATGGCTTGTCTGGCTTTCACACTGTCTGGTGCATTAATCGGTTTTTTACGGTTCAATTTTTCGAAAACCAGCAAGATTTTCATGGGCAATACTGGCTCATTGATAATTGGCTTTATGCTCGCCTTCTTTGCTGTGCGTTTCGTAAATCTAAATGCATCCTATCGTTACGAACCGACGGCCTTTTTCAATGCGCCAATTGTTGCAATTGTCATTCTGATTGTTCCAATTTTTGATACGTTACGGGTGTTTTTGGTTCGGATTCTTGCGGGTCGTTCCCCCTTCTCTGCCGACCGTAACCATATGCACCATATACTGCTAGACAACGGGCTATCACATATTGAAGCTACAGCCGTACTATGTGGTGTATCGTTGTTCAATACAGTTATGTTCTTTTTATTACATCGTAACATATCCAATACGTTATCATTAATCATTTTAGGTTGCCTTTTTGGCTTATATATGTTCGTAAGTTTTGGCCTTAAAATGCGTGCAATGTATATGTCTACACATCCACGTTTACGGAAAGCTATGCTACGTCGTGAGTGGAAGAACAGCGTAGCAGGCCGCAGACGTATTGTCGATTATTTATAACACGTAACAAAACAGAGAGCCCGCTAGCTTACTTGCTAGCGGGCTCTCTGTTTTGTTACGTGTTACTGATATAAAGTAGGTTAATTAGAGTACATTCGCCTAATTATCAGCGCAATTAATGTAGAGTATAGTAATAGGAGACGACTTAGTTAGGTGAGAATATAAAGCTGAGGAAAATTACTGTTACCAAACGACCTTTCCTGTACGTTGATTAAAATAAACGGTCTCTTTTGGTCTCGGGCTGGTTCATAGCTTGGCGGGCCGTTTCCATACCCCTTTGTTTTCTATTATTTACCCCATATATAAAAAGCATGCCTTGTGAGGCATGCTTCCCAAAGTTAACTAGCTATATCTTACAATTAAGCTATTTCGACGTTCACGGCATTTAAGCCTTTCTTACCGCGCTCGACATTGAATTTTACTTTGTCATTTTCACGGATTTGATCGATAAGACCTGAAGCGTGTACAAAAATATCGTCGCCACCATTGCTTGGGCTAATGAAGCCAAACCCTTTGGTCTCATTGAAAAATTTTACTGTTCCTTCTTGCATTTTTTTATGATTTGTCACAAATAACGACAATATAAATCGAGATTACTACTATTTGCTTTATTTTTTTTACATTTATCCTATAAAGAACCTATGTTAAGCAAGTTCTTCTAAATGCTTTATGGATAAATAAACGAAAAGACGCAACTTATTGAGTAGGGCATTGGTTCTAAAGGTAAATGTGGCCCCAATCAGTCGTAACAGGTAACCAGGTTTCGACTGATTGGGGCCATGTCGTTTTATCCAAGCCTTTACTTGGATTTTTATCTAGTCATTACTTTACATTAATCCCGATAATCCCTATGGGTAGATCACAGGAAACATTTTCGAAAAAAGAGAAGGAAAAAGCCAGAGATAAAAAGAGAAAAGATAAAGAAAAGAAAAAAGAAGATCGTAAAGCCAGTGCCAGCAAAGGGCAGAGCCTCGATACAATGCTGGCCTATGTTGATGAAAATGGTAACCTGACGCATACACCCCCTGACCTGCAACGGATGAAAACGGTAGACATTGATGATATTGTGATCCGTGTTAGTAGACAAGAAAATGTACCTGATCGAGCTTATCGGGAGGGGGTCATCAGCTCATATGCTGAATCGAAAGGCTATGGGTTTATCAAAGACAGTCACTCTCAACAGACAATTTTTTTTCATAAAAGTGGGCTTATAGATAAAATTCAATTGGATAATAAAGTGAGCTTCCAGGTGGAAACGGCTGAGAAGGGACTCCGAGCCATTGATGTAAAAAAGCTTACTTAATCGAATTGATATCCGGGTAAGTCCGTTTCTCTTCAATTGCTTTGAAGCAATAGCTAATAGCCTGTTGCGTTAACTTTTAGAATGAATGGGGTTTTGCCTTCACCCGGATACGCTCTCCACTGATAGAAGCTGGCGGTTGTATTCAGTTAACCACCATCTATACTACTTGCCCACTACTAGTCGAAAGCTGTTTACAGGTAAACACAACAGGTAAGCTTACAGTGCTCTCAGCTATTATTATTCTGTTGCCGTCAACGCTGATTCCGCATTACTGGCACTGATTGCAACTGAATAAAACAACCTGAATTATTGCGCTACGGTTTATTACAATCCTATATTGTCAACTATTAATTGACTATAATTTCTCATATAAAATTGCTTTTAACGCTACTGCCTCCCTATGAAACAGGCTCCAAAACCAACCACTAAAGATCGCCAGCGGATTGCTCAACAATTAATAGAAGCTAGTAAAAAGCCTTATTTAGTGCAGAACATGCCAAAAACCGTTCTTTATTTAACGCCAGAGCAGGCGTCAAAACGTACGGATTTAATTCCACAATTTACTCTTCACGATTGTTGACTCGTTAAATTTGCTGGCTCTAAAACACTCATACACTATTCTAAACGTATCGTTAATCTTTATTATGAACAAACAAGCCTATATTCCGAAAGTAGTTGACTGGGCCAGAATCCGTGGTTATTCTAACATTAAAGCCAATGCCGAGGGATATTCGATACCAGGAAGTTATGGTCGGCAAGGTGATGGCGAGTCGTTTATACCTGACGTAACGGGGCAACAATTTGACCGAAAATCATATTTTGAGGTCATACTTAAAACAAAAGATACGGAATACTTAACCGTTAAGCTAAAATTACTCTACCAATTGGCCCTCTTGAATGGTGGTCAGTTATTTCTAATGGCTCCTAAAGGTCACTCTACTTTTGCTAAAGCAATGGCAGATAATAACCGTATAACTGCCGAGATTATTGTTTTAGATGAAATCAAGAGCAAAGCCAGGTAGATTTAGTCGTCTTTCTCTATCAACGGGTTAACCATGCGGCTTTTTAAGCCTAGTATCTCAACGTATAAAATTTTTAATAATGTCATTTATTGATAGGGTTCTTCAAAAACCATCCTACGGATGGGCTCATGAAAATGGTGATTTAGTCATTCCAACCACAGGCGAGTTGTATGCAGAAGCGCTAGCACGAATTAATGTATTTGCCACACGCAAGAATTGGATTTCGGCCATCAGCTGGGTAATGGCTGCTTGTCTTGTTCCATTCGTTTTACTTGCTTTTTTTAAATTCTTTTCAATTCCCTTATTTTTAATTGGCCTACTTTATAGTATGCTAATTATGAGCACACATGGCACTATCTGGTTTCATCGATACAGCACTCACAAAGCTTATACATTTAGTCATCCTTTCTGGCGATTTGTTACACAAAACCTTGTTCTAAGGACGTTTCCGGAAGAGATCTATGTTGTCTCTCATCATGTTCACCATGCTAAATCGGATTTGCCAGGCGATCCCTATAACGCTAGGGGAGGCTTTATGTATTGTATGTTATCGGACGTCAATCACCAAAGTATTGCCAAGGATTTAACGGAAGATGAGTATGCCAGAGCCGCAGGATTTTTGAAACATACGGGTGTTTGGATTAATACGTACGCTGCCTATTTAAAGTGGGGATCAATCGCTTCTCCTTTTTATACCATTGGCCTCTGGCTTCTAAATTGGGCATTCTGGTATGGTTTGTTTTTCTTGGTTGGGGGGCATGGTCTGGCCTGCGCTTTGTTTACAGGTGCTATGTTTTGGTTTGTTCTGGTCCGTGCCTTTAATTACACTGGGCACGGTAAGGGAGAGGTAAAACACGTCGAAGGAGTTGATTTCGACAGACGGAACCTCTCTGTCAATCAGGTGAGACCGGGGCTATTTTCCGGCGAATGGCACAATAACCATCATCTATATCCGAGCAGCGCACGTGCTGGTTTTCTGCCTTTTCAATTGGATATGGCCTGGGTTTATATTTTTAGTTTATACAAACTTGGAGCTGTTTCTTCCTATCGGGATAACAAAAAAGATTTTTTGAAAAAGTACGCAGGTCAAAAGAGTATAGTTATAAGTCAACCATGATTTTTGCCTCAGATGTTCCTGTAATATTATTATTCTGATAATTCCGTTTCCGCTGATACTCTCTTTTATTCTAAACGAGTAGAGCCCAAACTCTACTGGTATTCAGCCACCAGAGTAAGGAAAACTAAATGAGTTAAAAATCACCGAATAGTCACCAGTTGTGTTGAGATAGCTTCAGATTTATGAGGTGTATCAAATAAAAAACCACTTACAGCAAAAAGTCTGTAAGTGGTTTTTTTTACGTGATCCCGAAGCGACTCGAACGCTTGACCGTCTGCTTAGCATGCCAACTGCAGTTTTCACTGCTGTACAAGTGTTTCTTATACATTTGTGGTCTGGACTATGTCTTCACCATATTCTCGTTTGGAGAACGTAGGTGGTTGCCGTTTAGTCTCTACACCTTCACCTGTTTAACCAGGGCTTGGCTCGGTGTTATCATTAACCCGGGTCGTCAAAATGAAAATTTGCACTAACTGTAAAATCGAGAAATCCAGTGAGAGCTTCTACAAATCGAAGGCTCACAGCCAAGATGTAATGTGTTATTGTAAGGTTTGTTTCAGCCAGAAGGCAGTAAACCGATGGCTCGAACGTAAACGAAAAGCAATCAGCTATAAAGGAAATCAGTGTACTGATTGTGGTTTACACCTTTCAACTACTCATTACTCGGTCTTTGAATTTCATCATGTAGATCCATTTAGAAAAGGCCACGACTGGACTAAACTACGCCTGAAGTCATGGTCTGCTATCTAAACAGAGCTAGACAAATGTATTTTACTTTGTGCTGATTGTCATCGAGTAAGACATTCAAGGTTAGAAGAGTTCGCCGAATTTGACAACATCCCATAAACGGTTTCCCAATTTTATGGCTCCTAACGATAAAGGCAGATGCTCTATCCAACTGAGCTACAGGACCAACTCTACTTATGAATGGGTATAGCCAAAACGCCAGTCATTCATATCGTGCTTCAAAAATACGCAAATTGCGTGGATTCTGCAAAAAGAAGCTACTTTCCCATCCATTGTTTGAAATCACTAACCTTCTCGCGACTGACAAGAGCTTCTTTATCAAAAACTGGACGAAGACTTAGCGCAAGTCGATTGCCGAAATAAGGCTGCATTTGTTCCACAGCCTGATGGGTTACTAGAACACCCCGATTAATCCGGAAAAAGCGATTCGGATCAAGTGCATCCGCTAGTTCGTCAAGGGTATAATCGACCAGGAATTTTTGGCCTGAATGCATAGCAAAGAAACTATACCGTTCATCTGTGTAGAAATAGGCAATGTCGCCAACCTCCACAGATAGCATGCGCTGGCCCTGACGTACCAGAAAACGCTGACGATAATTGCGGGGCGCCTGCCCTTGAAGCTGCTGTAACAGTTTCTCAATTTTAAAAGCCGGGGCTTCGACCGTCTGGCCACGTAGGTCTTCGTATTTTTGCAGGCTACGTTGTAAATCCTCGCGCTGTACCGGTTTTAGCAAATAATCGATACTATTTACTTTAAACGCCTGTAGGGCATATTCATCATACGACGTAGTGAAAATAACCGTACTACGTACTGGCGTCCGCTCGAAAATTTCGAAGCTCTGACCGTCTGCGAGTTCGATGTCTAAAAAAATCAGGTCCGGATCGGGGTCGCCACTCGCCCGATGATTTTCCAGCCAGGATACAGTATCCTCAATGCTGGCTGTGACGCCTAATACGGCCAGTGAGGGCGAAACTTCATTCAATAATTTCTTAAGCTTACGTACAGCTAATTCTTCATCTTCAACAATCAGAGCATTCATGCGTTGATCAGGGCTTTTTGGAGTAGAGGTAAAATAACGGTAAACGAATCGGGGCCAGGCTTGATGATGGGTTCCGACTGGGCTAGTAATTGATATTTAGCCCGGATATTAGCCAGGCCAACCTGCGTTGAATCAACCCGAACTAGTTCTGAACGTGCGGCTTTTTTCTGGATATTATTACTTACCAGTAAGCAGCCGTCCGAAGTTGTCATGATTTCGATACGTAGCGGTCGACTAGCCAGTATCACATTGTGCTTTACTGCATTTTCGACCAGCAACTGTAAGGTAAGCGGAGGAAGTCGATGCTGACGGTAATAGTCGTCAACCTGTACGCTGAGGTGCAGACCATCTCCGTGCCGGGTTTTCAGTAAATGATAATACGAATCAATAAAGCCTAACTCTACATCTAGCGTGGTTAATTCGTCGCTTTCGTCAGTAGATACGTCATCGCCCGACGATCGGTTTGTTTGCAGCATGTACCGATATACGCGCGCCATCTGATCGACAAACTGTTCGGCGCGCTTAGGCTCATCAGCAATTAAGGACGACAGTGAATTCAGACTGTTGAACAGAAAATGCGGATTGACCTGACTTTTTAGCCCCTGTAGCTTTCCCTGCAAATTTTCTTTCTTGAGTTTTTCTTTATTGACCTGATGCTGCTGCCATCGGTTCAGGGAATACGACGTTTCGTTGATACCTACCAGCAATAAAATAGCAATCAGATCGAAACCATAAACGGAAACTAAAGAGTCTGTGGTGAGCTTCGAACCGAAGGGGTGGAAATGAATAAAAAACCAGGCGTATAGGGACAAAAAGAAAGCCGACAGACCGGTAAATGCCAGCGCCATCGTGGCGGCACGTATGATGGTCTGGTGCAGTTCGGGGTATTTACGAACAACCGCATCAGCCGCCCAGTCGTGCGGGATGAAGGCAATGGTTGTTAAAAGCCAGACCAGGGACGTAACGCCCAGAAATACCTGCCAGTCCTGCAAATAAGATGGGCCAACAGCCAGGTAACTTAATGTGGGAACAAACCAGGGTATCAGCAGAACATACGACCATCTGCCGCGCGCTGTCAGGCGTAGCACGGAGCAAATACGGTCGAATGCAATTCTATTCATAGTACGTGGCTAGGTCGGTTACCCTGATATGATAAAGATACTAGTAATGTGATAGAATCATTTTGCTGGGTTGGATCAATTGCACAAACAGTGATGTGAATTGGCAGAAAAGAACCCTTAACCGAATCTGTGTTTCAGTACGTTTCACTAAACTTTTTGATTGAAAAGTGGTAAAGAGACTTTAAAATAAGTATCCGTAGCTTCCACAACAACGGCCTCCTGACTTAGCAGATCGTACTGAGCGACCAGGCTGACCAGACCCGCCCGGATGGTTTCCATACGTATCGTTTTTTGCTGACGGTTGTTGGTCACCTGGAGCCATCCGTTGGGTGTAATCTCGATGGAAATTACCAGTGGCTTACTGGCCGACATACTATTGTGTTTCACTGCATTATCGACCAGAGTTAACAAGCTAAGCGGGAGCAGATGGCAGTTCAAATGTACGTTGCTGACCTCAGCCGGCCGCTCAATACGCAAACAGTTGTTATAACGTACTTGTAGCAGATCAGCATACAGATGAATAAATTCCAGTTCGGCCTGCAACGTAACAAGTTCACTTTGTTCGATAGATGATCTGCCATCGCGTAGCCGGTCCGTCGATCGGCCGCTTTGCAGCATGTACCGATACACGCGCGCCATTTTGTCAACAAATTCTTCCGCCTGTTTGGGCTCCTCGCCAATCAGCACTGAGAGTGAGTTGAGCGCATTAAACAAAAAATGCGGATTCAACTGACCTTTCAACGTATCATATTGATGCTGTAAAGCCTGGCGCTGAAGCTGTTCATCTTCCTGAAGTTCCAGCTTCCATTGCGCATATGAATAAATTAACCCCAGCGCTATGCACAGAAACGCAGCGAAGAGTAGCCCAGTAACCCATATTGGCCGTACAATCGACCAGTTAAACGTAACACCTGTTATTGGAACGAGGCTGTAGATCCATACGTAAAAAATCGAGAGCACTATGGTGATGGTGCCGACAGCCAGTAGCATCACAATGGTTCGGGGAATGGTTTGCTGCATGCCCGGATAATGCCGAATAACCCAGCGTATGGCCAGTGTCAGCAGGAAAACAGAAACCCAGTATAATCCAAATGCCAGGGCCGTTCCGACCAGAAAGAAAGAAAGGTTTGTAAAATAAGGCAGCCCTATAAAGTAATAATTGGCAATCGGAAATAGCAACGGCATCATAAACACGTGCCATTGCCACTCACGCTTAAAAAAGAAGTGAGGCCGGTAATTATCTATTGCAGCGAAAGCAGACCAGTTAGTACGTAAGGGAATCATAGGTCGAATTGACAAAAGTCGGCTCGTACCCACCAATAGTCAGGCCAGAGGTGCAGCAAGTGTTAAAAAGGTTGTATGAATTGAGAAAACTGGTGTATGAATTGTAATGGCTGACTCAACTCATAATCTGTAGAAACGTATTACGGTTACCGTAAGCTGATTAAATGTCTTGGCAAATCCAGTACGCTCCGGCGCATTTCGTCAAATCTGCTTAATTTAGACGGCTGAATCGTTATACGATTGCACCACCAGTACTATATGGTTCGAACCATTTATCAATATCTGACTAAAAACGTATCAAAATGGGAGCTTGGCTATCATGCTCTGTTCGTTCCTGTACTAATTCCTCTTTGCAATTATTATTTAATCGGACCGCCTTATTTTTCGAGCCCGGGCTTACTTATTGGCGGTAGTGCGTTGCTGCTGATGTTGTATTTTCTGTCAACATTCATTATCAGCAAAGCCGTACGTTGGGCGATTAGTTATTATCCTGACGTAGAGCAATCAACGCAGCGTACGCTGACCTTGTTGGTCGTACTCAGTAGTTTATCGAGTGCAGCGGTTCTACTCGACGTGTTTGTTTACAGCCTGATTCCTGCTTTCAAAACAGAGTTTACCTGGACGGTTATCCGGCCCATACTCATTCTGACATTACTATTCGATTTTACTTTCTGCACAGTCCTTAGTTTGTCCTACGCTTATCAGCAATGGCATAAAGACCAGACAGCCAGCGAACGTCTTCGGCAGGCTGCGTACCAGAATCAGCTAGACGCTTTGAAAATGCAAATCAACCCGCATTTTCTGTTCAATAGCCTGACATCCTTGTCGTCACTTATCAGCGAAAACAAGCAAAAAGCGGGGAAGTTTGTCGATGAGTTGTCGAAAGTGTATCGCTATCTGCTACAGGCCAACGACCGCGAATTGGTTAGTCTGAGAACCGAAATGAATTTTATTGCCAGCTATGGTAATCTATTGCAAACACGCTACGGTCCGAGCTTATTCATTACGCATTCCATCGACCCGGCTTATTCAGAACGCATGCTGATTCCTCTAAGCTTGCAAACCCTGGTCGATAACGCGATCAAACACAACGTAATGTCGCCGGGAAAACCACTGCTGATCAGCATAAAAACAACGTCCCAGGGAGCCGTGCTGGTGCAAAACAACCTGCAACGTAAAGTTGTTAAAGTCGAGACGTTGCAGGCCAGCCTGTCGACGCTCCGGGCGAAATACCAGTTGATAAGTAATGTTGACGTACTGGTTGAAGAAACCGACGAATACTTTACGGTTCTCTTACCGCTGTTGGCCAATCAAACCGTAAGCGAATCGTAAGCGAATCAACAATTTATTTATCGGTCAATTCCAGCGTATATTTTTACAACTCTTACACCGCTTTGTGCAAAACAGCCGCAGAAAAAGGCAGTTCGGTGCATTTTGGTGTGAACGTAACGAATCCTATACGCAACTTGCTACCGATTTTAAACCCATAGTCATACGTATGTTATGAAGCAGATTGCTGCTGACTTATATCGTCGATTGCCGCGCGTTCGGCCTCAGACTCAGTGGCACTTTCTGTTACTGTTCCCGTGGTTTATTCCGCTGTTGACGTATTGGGTCATCGGCCCCAGCTATTGGACTGATCCTTTGATCTTCTTTCCGGCCACTACTCTAAATCTACTTATTGCCGGATGCTGCCTGGTTACGCTGGACATCTTTACGCAAAAGGTCATTCGGCGCTATCCTAATCTGGGGCAAACCTGGCAGCGCGTCTGGCGGCTGGTTCTTGTGTTCATGCTTGTTACGCCCTGCTTTGTTTTCGGCACGATAGCC
>NZ_JBMDWV010000223.1:0-6139 GCF_048594605.1 Spirosoma sp. | reverse complement strand
GTGCCACACATGCTGTATTTCTTACAGTTGGTGCAATGGGTTTCCTGCTGACGCTCACCTCTAATGACAAACTGATTTATCTGGCTGGCATGACAATCATCGGGCTGGCCTGGGGTTCTATCATGTCGATGCCTTATTTGATGTTGGCGAGTGCCGTCCCCAAAGATCGTATGGGAGTTTACATGGGTATTTTCAATGGCTTTATCTGTGTACCCCAGTTCATTGGTATGCTCACGGTACCTCTTTATTACAAACCTATTCTGGGCAACGACCCCCGTAACGCGCTTGTGCTGGCCGGTATCTGTATGCTGCTGGCAGCCGCTTCCTGTTTTCTGGTTAAAGAGAATAAACGGATCGAAGAATCGGCTTTGCCAGTCGGGCCCGGCGGCCATTAAGGCTATGTGAGGTCATATAGGCTGTATTCATTGCCATATATGTAGTACACGTTATAGCAGTACTGTCGTAAAATTCGTCAACCTGCTTTCTCTTTCTTGTTCTTCTGATTAGCTTTCAGCGCAAAATTGAGAGTCTGAGAAATAGCCAGAGAACCGTATTTATTACATGACAACGTCAACCCGTCCTTACGCCCTTCTTTCTGTCGGTGAACTATTAGCCGATTTCATTGGTCACTACGTATCAAATAGTCTGATCGATGCGCTGGATTTCCGTCGTTATCAGGGGGGCAGTCCAGCTAATATGGCTTCAAATATGGCTCGCTTAGGCGAACGGGTTGCGCTGGTCTCCTGCGTTGGCAACGATAGCATTGGCAAATATCTGGTTCGACAGATTGAAGAGTCGGGGGTTGAAGCCCAATTCATTACGTCCGACCCATTGGAGCCAACAACCGTGGTGATTGTATCCCGTACGGCGGGCACGCCCGATTTTGTTGCGTACCGTCACGCCGACTGCCAGCTTAGCTCAGCGCAATTGCCAGATTCATTACTGGCTCAGTCGCAGCTATTTCACACTACCTGCTTTGCCTTAAGTCGTCAGCCAGCTCAGGATGTTATTATTGATGCTGCCCGACGTGCTCAGGCAGCCGGTTGTCAGGTAACGATCGATGCCAACTACGCCCCCAGTATCTGGCCTGATCGCCAGCAAGCCTGGCGCGTATTATCGGATTACTTTGCTGCTGGAGCACTGGTAAAAGTTAGTATGGACGACGTGGAA
Source organism: Spirosoma sp. (assembly GCF_048594605.1). Taxonomy (GTDB): domain Bacteria; phylum Bacteroidota; class Bacteroidia; order Cytophagales; family Spirosomataceae; genus Spirosoma. Next base: position 4,969 of record NZ_JBMDWV010000223.1, on the reverse strand, counting down.
CGGCTGTATGGCGAACCCCAGAAAAATGAACGCGTGATCGACGATTTTCACCGAATGGGTGCATCAGTCATTTGTTTAACGCTTGGCCCTGATGGCAGCCTGGTATCTTTTGATGGAGGCAAAAAACAGGATCGGATACCGGGTAAGAAAATTGATGTAGTCGACGTAACAGGGGCTGGCGACGCTTACTGGGCAGGGTTCCTGACGGCTTATCTGGATGGGAACGCCCCCGGCAATTGCGCTCGTGCCGGGGCCGCCATGGCCAAAATGAAACTAACCCGACAAGGGCCGCTACCCGATAAGGTTGATCGAAAGACGCTGTATACATATTTCGAGTAAGCAATTCCCAAAAAAGAAGGGTTATTCTCCTCAAGTCAGTAGAGAACAACCCTTCTTTTTTCACCAGTGGCAAATCTTATTTCAGCGCACCTCACTTTTTCAAATCGATATCACCGAGAGCTTCTTTTAATTTTTCCATTGTAATACCCCGGCCTTTTGCCGAAATGACAAACCGTTTGTTGACCAGAACAGCGATTTCACCCTCTTTACTGCCGTTTTCATACTTTTCGTACGATTTGTTACCGTCTATTGTGCTCGTTTTTTCGTAGCCATCTTTGCTTTCTTTATCTACCTCAATCATCGACCAGGCGGCTAACCCCATCATCATGACCGAGCCTCCGCCGTCGATGAGCGACAATTCAATGGTTTCGCTGCCATCCTCATTCGCGTATTTGCCAGTTGCCGTAGAAACCGTAAAACCAGCTGCGCCGTTTTTCTCACCATTGGCTTCTTTCCGGGCCAATCCGTCGACATCAGCGGGAAGCAATTCTTTCAGCGAACGAAAATCTACGGTTTCAACAGGACCATTTTTCTGCAGTTCTTCGGCTTTGGACGCCATTTCTTTAAGGGCACTGACTGCACCCACCGTCGACACTGACTCGCCGTTTTCGTCCTTGTTTTCTTCTTCTTTCTTGTCACCACAACTCATCGCGAGTGAGGTCAGAAGAAGTCCGATACTGAACAGGTTTATTTTTTTACGTATCATTTTTCCTGATAGCTAAGAATGGGGAATTTAATAAGGAATAGCAAGCTACTGTTTCTACCAACAAAACGTCTGATTTATTGAGTGAACGTTACTCGCCAAGCCGCTTACACAGAACGTAGTAATTTGGATCGACAGTCAACGTAGTGACTCCATTGGCCGGTAACGTTTTCCATTGAGAAGTCGGTTGCAGGGAACGATACGGTCCCGATTCACCCAGACAGATACGTATCGGCATATCGAAGCCCGCAACGCAGTTTGTCCAACGATATTGAAGGCTACCTTTCACAGAACGGTATTCAAGCGTGGGAAGCCGTATATCACGCAGATACTGATCGAACACCGGTTTCAGATTAAGTCCCGTTTGCTGAATCATATACTGCTCAATTTGCTGGGCCGTGACGGTCTGATGATAGAACGTTTTATTCATACCACGTAGCAGTTGCCGCCATTTCACGTCGTTGTTCACCAGTTGCCGGATCGTGTGAAGCATGTTGCCGCCCTTGTAATACATATCGCCGGAACCGGAATTATTGACGTTGTAAATGCCTACAATCGGTTTGTCGTTACGTATCAGCGCCCGGCAACCAATTACGTACTGCGCTCCGGCTTCTTTGCCGTAGTAATATTCCGTAAACAGGCATTCCGAGTAGTTCGTAAAGCTCTCATGAATCCACATGTCGGCCACATCTTTATACGTAATGTTATTGGCAAACCATTCGTGACCCGACTCATGGACAATAATAAAATCCCAAAGTAGCCCCCAGCCCGTTTGCGACAGATCACGTCCCAGGTAGCCATTCTGAAAGCGGTTGCCATACGTAACAGAACTCTGGTGCTCCATGCCCAGGTACGGAACTTCGACTAACTTGTACCCATCTTCATAAAAGGGATACGGACCAAACCAGTATTCAAATGCTTTCAGCATTTTGGGCACCTGCTGAAACTGAATTTTTGCTGAATCGAGGTGTTCGGGCAGCACGTAGTAATTAAGTGCAAGCGTTCCTTTCTCACCCTGATACGTATCCGACCAATGCTTGTAGCGCGCTACGTTGATGTTGACGCCGTAGTTATTAATCGGGTTTTTAACGTACCAGTCGAAGGTACGGGTGCGATCAGCATTGGTCGTCACCTTACGGAGTTGACCGTTCGAAACGTCCATCAAATCTTCGGGAACCGTTACGCTGATGGCCATCGAGTCGGGCTCATCATACATATGATCTTTGCAGGGCCACCAGGCGCTGGCACCCAATCCCTGGCAGGCTGTGGCAATAAACCAGTTTCCTTCTTTATCGTGTTTCCAGACCAGGCCGCCATCCCAGGGTGGCCGTTTGGCTACCCGAGGCTTGCCGCTATAAAAAACCGTTACGGCTTCGTTTTGTCCGGTCTTCTGCGGCTTCGTCAACGTAACAAAATACGCATCGCCATCCTGCCGAAACGTCAGCGATTTCCCATCCTGCTCGATGCGCTCAACACGTAGCGGACGTTGTAAATCAACCTGCATAGTCTGGGCCGGTTTCAGGACACGATACCGAATTTCGGTTGAGCCACTTAACGTACTATCGGTTGGCTGGACACGCACGCGGAGATGATAAAACGTCAGATCCCACCAAGACCGCTCGGGCGTAATCGAACCTCGTAACGTATCGTCGTGAGTAAATTCGTAGCGCTGCGCTGTAGCGAGTAGCGGCAAAAATAACGCACAAAATGTCAGCAGTCGAATCATAAGATCAGGCGATTAGCGTGGACCTGGAGGGCAATTTTTCAGCAGATAGTTTGTATAAAGCGATTGGAGATGAGGTCGTGTGCCCTCGCCTTCCGAAATACTGTGCGAGCGATTCGGATACGACATCAACTGGAATTGTTTATTGTATTTTACCAGTTCATTGATCAGGACTTCGGCATTGTCATAATGAACATTGTCATCGCCTGTACCGTGAATATACAGCAGATTTCCTTTCAGATTTTTCGCGTACGTTATAGGTGATCCTGCCATGAAATCTTCGCGGTTTTCCTGCGGAATTCCCATGTATCGCTCCTGATAAATATTGTCGTAAAACAATTGATTCCCAACAGCAGCAATGGCAATGCCTGTTTTGTAAATATCGGGATGCTGAAAAAGCAGGTTTAACGTGCAGGAACCTCCTCCGCTCCATCCCCAAACGGCCACCCGGCTGGTATCAATATAGGCATGTTGCGCAAATAATTTTTTGGCGGCCATCGCCTGGTCGCGAATATTCAGCCGACCAATCTGACGGTAAATCGACTTGCGCCAGGCGGCTCCTTTGAGATTCGGCGTTCCCCGGTTATCCAGCGCTACGTAGAGGTAACCCGCATCGGCCATGTTGCCCTGAAAAAGATAATTATTGCCAACCGAGAAATTATCATTGACTGTACTACCGGCCGGTTCGCTATAAACGTAGAAAACGATCGGATACTTTTTCGTACTATCGAAGTTGGTCGGTTTGGCCATCCAGCCGTCTACCGTAACGCCATCCTCCGTTGTTACGTTGAAAAAACTTACGTTGGGCTTCGCAATGGTCCGCATCCGTGTAGCCATACTCTCCTTCTCATTCACGGCTTTATGATCGGGCAAACTCACCCATTCCTGTACGGGCGGAGTCTGGTAATTCGTGAACGAATGCTGCGCCAGCCGCCCATTGGGCGAGATTGTGTACCCGTGCGTTCCGGCCAAGCCAACGGGCGTTATCCGTTCTGGCTGTCCTTTGCCATCCAACCGAATACGATACAAATACCGCTGTGTCGGATTCTGGGGCGATGCGATGAAATAAATCTGATTATTAGCTTCGTCGATACGACTAATCGTCTCTATATCGTACGTACCGGGTGTCAGTAGCGTCTCCGTTTTGCCGTCGATACTAATCCGATAAAGGTGACGCCATCCATCTTTTTCAGAAACCCAGACAAACGCTTTTCCGCCACTGAGCCACTCCCATCCGCTCGGGTCGTCATTATTCCAGCGTTCTTTAGCGTCAATCCATGCTTTATCGGTTTCGGTATGAATTGGCGTTACGGATTTACTGGCCAACGCGCAGACAAATACGTTGCTCTGGTTCTGTTTGCGGTTCAACTGCTGAATAATTACGCTTCCGCCATTGGGCAGCCATTCCATGCGCGTAATGTAATGCTGCTGCGGATCGCCGGGAATGTTCAGCCAGGTGGTCGCTCCTCCCGTTGCGTTCACTACGCCGATACGCGCTGGTGATGGCGATTCGCCCACTTTCGGATATTCAACCGGCACTACGTGCGAATACGCTGAATCCGTCGTGTTCAGCATCAGGTAATCCCGAATTTTGGTAGCGTCTACCTGCCAGTACGCAATCTGCCGACTATCCGGACTCCAGCGGAAACCGTCGCGGCAACCGAATTCCTCTTCGTAAGCCCAATCGAACGTACCGTTGATACGTTTGCGGGTGCCATCAATGGTGAGTTTGGTTATTCTGCCGGTTGCTACGTCTTCGACAAACAGATTATGTTCACTGACATAAGCCACGCTACATCCGTTTGGTGACAGTTTGGCGTACATCAGCGACTGGGCCGGTTGCCCTTTGCCCACTTGACGCGCCTGGCCCGTTGAGCGATTCACGAGGTAATAATCGCCACGGGTGTTGTATCGCCAGACGCGTGCTACGTTCGTAAACACCAGTACGTTCGCGCTATCCGGCGTAAAGGCAAAGTCGGTAACCGGCATGACCTGATCGCTCCCCGGTACATGCAGCTTATCCTTTGATAGCAGGATGGTTTTCGTACCTGAACGAATGTCGGTTCGGACGAGGTCACCGCGTTCAGCAGCTACGTAAGCATTCCCGTCGGCGGTCCAGTGCATTTGCCGACCCGGTATTTGCGCCTGCGCCGTGTACACAACCAGGCTTACTAACAAAATGGATACTTGTTGACGAAAATAAG
>NZ_JBMDWV010000222.1:0-11883 GCF_048594605.1 Spirosoma sp. | reverse complement strand
CGCTCGGCGGCTACCATCGAGATAGCTTCGGCTGGACAGGCAACGGCACAAAGCCCGCAGGCCGTACAACGCTCACGTCCTTGTTCATCGCGTTTCAATACGTGGTGCCCCCGGTATACAGGTCCCAGATACTTTTTCACTTCGGGATACTGTATAGTTACCTTCTTCTTGAAAAGGTGGCTTATCGTAATGCCCAAACCGCTAAAAAAAGCGGGCAGGTACATCTTTTCAGCCAGCGTCATTTCTTTATTGCTGACTTGTTTGGCTCTGTTGGTTAGTTGCATACTGTTTGTTTGAAGGTTGTGGTTTACGATTTGATTCACTACGTTCTTTCAAATCGTAAACTTCAAACATGGTTTACGATTGTTGCGGATAAACTTCTCGCTTTGGTACACGCACGGCTGTTGTTATCGCCAGTACAATCATGACAATTGCAATCAGCCAGCTAGCATACTTAAAATTATACAATAATCCGGCACCGGTAATAACGATATTCAGGATTGAAAGCGGAATCAATGTTTTCCAGCCCAGATTCATCAGTTGGTCGTAGCGGAACCGTGGCACCGTCCAGCGAACCCACATAAAGAAGAAAATAAAGAAGAAAATCTTTGCAAAGAACATAAGCAACTGAATGACCGTACCAATATTATGCCCTGCAACTGCACCCATCGATTTTTCCAGCGCAGCTCCGACTTCGTTCATGAACGGATAATGAAAACCGCCGAAATACAACGTAGCAATAAACGCCGACGACACGAACATATTGATGTACTCAGCAAATAGATAAAAGCCGAGTTTCATAGAGCTATATTCGGTATGATAGCCCCCAACAAGCTCGGTTTCGCACTCAGGTAAGTCGAATGGGGTACGATTACACTCAGCAAAGGCGCAGGTCAGGAAAATAATGAAGCCCAGCGGTTGCGTAAATACGTTCCACTCGAAGAAAGTTGCCTGTTCGTTTACAATGGCACGTAACGACAGCGAACCCGTCATCATCAGAATTGCGATGATCGACAAGCCTAATGCAATTTCGTAGCTAATGTTCTGCGAAGCCGCGCGAATTGCTCCTAACAGCGAGAATTTGTTGTTGGAGGCCCAGCCGCCAACCATGATGCCATAAACACCCAGCGATACAACGCCGAAAATGTAAAGTACACCAATGTTGACCTCTGTTCCCTGTACAGGCACTTCGTAGTTCACGTTGTTCCACGCAAACCGGATGCTGTCGGCAAATGGAATAACCGCACTCGACATCAATGCCGTAAGCATAGTTAACGACGGCCCCAGAATAAAGAGCCATTTGTTAGCCTGCGCCGGAATAAAGTCTTCTTTGAAGAACATTTTTCCACCATCGGCCAAGGGCTGCAAAAGTCCCCATACACCGGCACGATTTGGGCCAAGGCGGTCCTGCAAAAAAGCAGCCGCTTTGCGTTCACCCCAGGTTGAATAAGCTGCAATAGTAAGCGTTATAATGAAGATAATCAGGATGATAATCCCTTTCGCAGCTAATATGGTTAAGTCCATAATTTACATTGTAAAATTTAAGGTTCTGGTTCCAGAGCCGAGGGTAATACTTTGGCGAAGCGTTCAGGCGCCAACTGCTGAATCTGCAATTGCGACGTATCACGTTCGTCGTGAATCTGTTTGTATTCAGCTGCCGCCAGCCGTTGGCCAAACGAGGGTTTGATTGTATCGCTGCGATATTTATTGGCCGAAATAACCGAACTACGTGAAATTTTAGTCGGCCCTTCAATTGTCCAGTCGCTGGTTTTCTTTTTCTCGAAGCGGCAGGTATTGCAGATAAACTCGGTTACTTCATTCCATTCGTTTTTACGAGCGGTTACGCGGATTACGTCATCACCCCGATACCAGAGCGTTACGTTACCCGAACAGGTTGGGCAATCGCGGTGTGCATCGACAGGCTTGGTAAACCAAACCCGGTTTTTGAAACGATACGTCTTATCCGTCAACGCACCTACCGGGCAAACATCAATTACGTTGCCTGAGAAATCGTTATCAATTGCTTTCTCGATATACGTGCCGATTTCAGCCGCATCACCCCGGCCCAATACGCCATGAACCCGTTTGTTAGTAATCTGATCGGCCGTAAATACACAACGGTAGCACAGAATGCAGCGCGTCATGTGCAACTGAATGTATGGGCCTAAATCTTGCTTTTCAAAGGTACGGCGATCTTCTTCATAGCGTGTTGTAACCTTGCCATGGTCGAACGCGAAGTTTTGAAGGTCGCACTCGCCAGCCTGGTCGCAAACGGGGCAATCGAGCGGGTGGTTGAGCAGTAGAAACTCAACGATTCCGTTACGTGCATCTATTACCTGAGGGTTCGTTGTATTTTCTACGATCATACCATCCTGAACAGCTGTTAAGCAGGAAGCCACCAGTTTTGGCATTGGCCGGGGATCTTTCGCTGAACCAGCGGCTACACGTACCAGACAGGCCCGGCATTTGCCACCACTGCCTTTCAATGGCTGATAGTAACACATGGCCGGAGGAGCCACCTCCGGACCAATTTTGCGGGCGGCCTGCAAAATGGTCGTTCCCGGCTCCACTTCGACTTCAATACCGTCGATGGTAACTTTCAACAATTGCGGCTTTACGTCTTCCATATTTCAATACGGACATTGTCCGTTTACCTTATCTTATTACGTTACGGCTGTTAGTCCGTTTAATTTATACCAAAGCCATTTCGCCCCGATACACAGCGCCGGGTTGAGTAGCTTCGGCTGGATGATCGATGTGCCACTGAAACTCATCACGGAAGTGACGAATGGCGCTGGCAACCGGCCAGGCCGCTGCATCACCAAGCGGACAAATGGTATTACCTTCGATTTTTTTCGCTACGTCGACAAGCAAATCAATGTCGTGCTGATGGCCATGACCGTATTCAATGCGGTGGAGAACTTTCTCCATCCAACCCGTTCCTTCGCGGCATGGGCTACACTGTCCGCAGGATTCGTGGTGATAAAACCGGGAGAAATTCCAGGTGTTACGTACAATACAGGCCGTTTCGTCGAAAACAATAAAACCACCTGAACCGAGCATGGTGCCTGTAGCAAAACCGCCTTCAGAAAGCGATTCGTAGCTCATCAGCCGTTTTTCGCCATTAGCCAGTGTTAGCGCGAGATTAGAAGGCAAAATGGGTACTGACGAACCACCCGCTACCAATGCTTTAAATTTATGACCGGGGCGAATTCCTCCGCACCATTCATCGGCAAAAATGAAATCCTCAACTGGAACGCCGAGATCAATTTCGTATACCCCCGGCTTACGGATATGGCCTGATGCGGAAATCAATTTGGTGCCGGTGCTACGTCCAATACCAATAGCGGCATAAGCATCACCGCCATTGTTGACAATCCATGACGTAGTAGCAATTGACTCTACGTTATTCACAACCGTTGGGCACTGGTAAAGCCCTTTTACGGCTGGAAACGGCGGTTTGTTCCGTGGATTTCCGCGTTTACCTTCCAGCGATTCAAGTAAGGCCGTTTCTTCACCACAGATATAGGCGCCACCACCGGGTTGTACAACCAGTTCAAGATCGTAACCCGAACCGAGAATATTTTTCCCTAAAAAACCTTTTGCTTTCGCTTCGGCAATGGCTTTCTCCAGAATATGAATAACATACATCAATTCACCCCGAACGTAGATGAACGATTTATTGGCTCCCAACGCGTATGATGAAACAATCATCCCCTCAATCAGCAAGTGGGGAATCATTTTCATCAGGTAGTGATCTTTGAACGTACCGGGCTCCGATTCGTCGGCGTTACAGACTAGATACCGGGGAACACCTTCTGGTTTAGCCAGAAAGCTCCATTTCATGCCCATAGGGAAGCCTGCACCACCCCGACCACGAACGCCCGCTTTTTTCACTTCTTCAACAATGGCGTCGGGCGTCATTGTTTTCAGCGCTTTTTCAACAGCGGTATAGCCGCCTTGTTTCCGGTAAACATCGAATGTCTCAATGCCGGGAACGTTAATATGCTCGGTTAGTATTTTGGTTGCCATTCCTTACTTCGACAATTCGTCAATGATTTCATCTACACGCTCGTTGGTCAGATGCATGTAGTATTTCTCCCGAATCTGGAAAACAGGCCCCATACCACAGGCTGCCAGACATTCTACTTCCTTCAGCGTAAATTGGCCATCTACTGTCGTCTGACCAGTATCGATGCCAAGGCGCTGTTTTAGATGAGACAGTACATCATCGCCCCCCATCAGGCAGCAAGGGCCTGTACGGCAATACTCAATAACGTGCTTACCAACCGGTTCAATATGGTACATGGTGTAGAACGTAGCTACTTCATATACTTCAATAGGTTGAATATCAAGCAGCCGTGCTACGTAATCCATACCTTCAGGACTCGTCCAGCCTTCCTGCTCCTGTAGTAGGTGAAGCAATGGCAACAAAGCCGACTTCTGCCGACCTTCGGGGTAACGCGCAATAATTTCCTCGGCTTTGGCTGCTCGCTCAGGTGTGAAAACTACTGCCTTATTTTCAAGAGTCTTACTCATAGTTAAAAACTATAGACCGCTCATTCAACGGCCAGTGAAAACGGTATTACGCATCCAGTTCACCTGCAATAACGTTCAGGCTACTCATGATGATAATGGCATCGGACAGGGTCAGACCTTTACACATTTCTGGAAATGCCTGATAGTAAATAAAACATGGGCGACGGAAATGCAATCGATATGGTGCACGGCCGCCATCACTAATCAGGTAGAAACCCAGTTCACCATTACCCCCTTCAACTGCATGGTATACTTCGCCAACCGGAGCGTCTATTTCCCCCATCACAATTTTGAAGTGATAGATGAGCGCTTCCATGTTTTTATACACTTCCTGTTTCGGAGGTAGATAATATTGTGGCGCATCAGCGTAGTGCGATCCTTCAGGCAGGTTATCCATCGCCTGTTTGATAATACGCAGGCTTTGCCACATTTCTTCGCTACGTACCATGTATCGATCATACGTATCGCCGTTCTGACCGATGGGAATATCAAACTCAAAATCTTCGTACGACGAATACGGATTCATAACCCGCACATCGTAATCGACACCGGCTGCGCGTAAGTTTGGACCGGTAAAGCCATAACTCAAAGCACGTTCGGCGGTGATACTCCCTACATTGATCACACGGTCCATGAAAATCCGGTTACGATTAAACAGATTTTCAAACTCCTGCAACACTTTCGGGAAACGTTCCAGAAACTCACGGATCTTGCGAATGGCTGTTGGCGATAAATCGCGCTCCATTCCGCCGATACGTCCCATATTGGTAGTTAGTCGTGCTCCACAGATTTCTTCGTAGATATCGTAGATTTTTTCGCGCTCCTGGAATACGTACGTAAAGCCCGTTAACGCACCGGCATCAGCACCTAAAATACCGTTACAAACGATGTGGTCGGCAATACGAGCCAGTTCCATCATAATAACCCGGATGTATTGGGCGCGCTTCGGAATATCGATTCCCAGCAGTTTCTCAACCGTCATGTGCCACCCCATATTGTTGATGGGCGATGAGCAGTAGTTCATGCGGTCGGTTAACGTAGTAATCTGATAAAACGGACGACGCTCGGCAATCTTTTCAAACGCGCGATGGATATAGCCAACAGTTTGCTCGCCTGAAACGATTTTCTCACCATCCATTTGCAGGATATTCTGGAAAATACCGTGCGTAGCGGGGTGAGTAGGACCGAGGTTAAGCGTTGTCAGTTCGTTAACGTATTGAACAGGACCCTGTTCGGTCGGCAGGTTTTTATTGGCTATATCGAGTTCTTCAGAAACCATATTTCAATAATTGAATAATTGAATAATTGAATAGCTGAATGAGAGAATCAATCATTTAACAACTCAACAATTCAATCTTTATCGTCCAAACAATGCGTCAATTTTATCTTCGCGGGTCTCGTCTTCGAGCGGATATTCTTTGCGCATGGGGTGGTAATCCATTTCTTCCATGTTCAGTATGCGACGAAGATCCGGGTGCCCATCGAAAATTACGCCAAACAGATCAAACGTTTCCCGCTCCATCCAGTTCGCACTAGCATATAACGTAGTAGCGGTCGGGACGTGAATATCGTCTGCAGACAAATAGACCTTGACACGTAACCGGAAATTATTGACCAAACTATGCAGGTGGTAAACAACGCAGAATTCCTGACCGGGCGAGTCAGGATAATGAACAGCCGTAATATCAGTCAGAAAGCCCACCTGATACGTAGCATGGTCTTTCAGATATGCAATCAACGGAATGATGTTCTCCCGCGTTGTTGAAAAGGTTAGCAGATTGTATGGATCATCAAAATCCCGAACAGAGTCGCCAAACTGATTAATAATTGTCTGTGCAACTTCTTCGTTGGTCAGCATACTGATGGGTGAACAAATGATTGACTAATTAGCTAATAATCGTTGGTTCCTGCGTAAAATGGAACAACGATTCTATGCACTACTGAATATTATATGAATTCAGTAAGTGTTGATACTCTTCTGTATTACGACGACGTAGGGATTCATTTTTCGCTAATTCCTGAATCTGAAGCACGCCTTCAATAATCTGCTCAGGGCGGGGCGGGCAACCCGGTACATAGACGTCAACCGGAATGATTCGGTCAATGCCTTGCAATACGCTGTACGTGTCGAAAATACCTCCACTGGATGCGCATGCACCAATAGCCACTACCCAGCGCGGTTCGGCCATCTGCAGATAGACCTGTTTTACAACGGGGGCCATCTTTTTGGCAATGGTGCCGGCCACAAGCATCATATCGGCCTGGCGGGGTGAAAAGCTGTTACGTTCAGAACCAAAGCGTCCCAAATCCCAGTCTGAAGCTAGCGTCGCCATGAATTCAATGCCACAGCAGGACGTAGCAAACGGTAATGGCCAGAGCGAATTTGCTCGGGCCAAACCTATAATCTTATCAAATGAAGTAGCAGAAAAACCGGGGCCATCATAACTCTCCGGAGCTTTTGCCAGCTTAATATCAGTTGCCATATAACGTTGTGATTGCTTACTTTAACAACGAATAAATAGGATCTAAAATTCACATTTAGACACCTATTCCCATTTCAAAACGCCTTTTCGAATAATGTAGTAGAAACCAGCCAGCAGCAGCCCCATAAACAAAACCATTTCGATAAAACCCGTCATGCCTAAGCCCTTGAAATTAACGGCCCATGGATATAAGAAGATGACTTCTACGTCGAAAAGAACGAACAGGATAGCAATCAGAAAATACTTGATAGAGATGGGTGTTCGTGCGTCGCCCTGAACCGGAATACCACACTCGAAAGGGTCGTCTTTTTTCTGGCTGTTACGCTTCGGGCCAATAGCATGGGTAACCACCATTGTAAAAACAACGAATCCAACGGCTATACCAAATTGAATAAGTACAGGCAGATAGTCTGCCGGAACGTAGGTTGTATTCATAGAGAGTTAGGTCGAAAAAATCGGCACAAAGGTAGCGATAAAACCAATAGGCTCACGACAGATTTTTGTTGTCGTAATAGGTCAAATATACACTTAAAAATAGAATATTTAAACCCTGCGCCTTAAAACAATAGAAGCCATTCTGTACAGAATGGCTTCTATTTAGGATCATAAACCCGATTTAGTGATTTATAATAACACGCCTTGAAATGTCGAATCCAGCTGAGCGAACCCGAACCAAGTAAACACCTGGTGACAACCCTGAAAGATCAAACGCTTTGCGTTCGCTAAAGGAAATGCCCTGGCTGGAGAAGAGCAGTTGTCCGGTAAGCGAGAACACATCAACATTTGCATTTTGTAGATCTTCAAGTGTCTCAATTGTAACTCTACCATCAGAAGAAGGATTCGGATATATACTTACTCCCCCATTTGACTGATCAAACGTAAAGGCTCTCGGCGTACTATAATCTGAGTAACAGGTGAGACTAGGGCTGTTACTCAATGTAAATGTTGTTTTTGCCCGCGCCGAATAATTGGCAGAAACGACAACTTTTACAACAGCGCTGTTTTGGGGAATAATTTCTCCGCCACGACGCCAGTCAAATAAATCGGACTGCCCGCCTGTTGGGGTTGGCAATACTGCCTGTAATGAATAAGCTCCTATTTGCTCAACACTGGGCGTTGGTATTTTGGGTCTGACAGTCAGGCTTATTGCTGACGATTGAGCGGATCGACAGCCATATACGTTTTGCGCCCATAATGAATACGTTCCAGCATTACTTACGGTCAAATTTCGACTTGCAGTAACGGCTGTACCGCTGGTCCAAACCCCAATACTGTTTGCCGACGTATTAGCAACCAGTGCCAAGCTTGAATCCGTACAGATTTGTTGCTGTTGAGCAGCTATCTTGTTTAGATCACTCGCCAGAGAGATCGTTGGCGTTGCAGGCTGGATTGGTGCCTGTACGTCAATTGCTGGCGATAAATACGTATTACCTGTTCTATCCTTTAACGTAGCTCTGTAAACACCAGGCTGCGTAACATTAAGACTCTGTGTTGTTTGTCCTGAATTCCAGTTATAAGACCTGTATAAGCCGGGTAAGCTTACCGTCAGACTGTTGTTTGAAGCTGAACACGTAACAGAGAGAACGGGCGATGGCAATGGCGGTAATGGCCGGGAGCTGGAAAAAAACACGGGATTGAGACTTTGGTACCACGCTTGCGCCAGATCATTTAGTCCTTTATCACCAGGGTTGTTCGTAGGCCTGTTACCAAAGTGTACATCGTCAAATCGAGGAATCTGAATATTGTCGGTAAAGGGTCCGGCGAAAACGTTATTGTTGTACGTATTGATTACGTCGTTTTGCGCTTGGATAATATCCTGACTCACTTGCCCTAAATTATATGAAGACCTTGCCAAAACCCAGGCCGGATACCGATCCGTATCAGCGCGAGTTTTATTGACAATGTACTGCATTGCGTTACGATACTCAATCCGGGTGGAGTGCAATGGTACATTGTCATTTTCACCCTGTTGCCACAAAACAGCGCGTAGCCCTTGAAGCGAGCAGTAATAACGTAGTGCAATGACCAGGTTGGCATAAGGCATACCCTGAGGAAAATTCTCATTTGGTGTCCCGATCGCAAAAATGTTTTTAGTGATGGTACCGTCCGAACTTTCCTGCCAGTTCTTGATGGTTGTTCCAGCCCAGGCAGTGTTAATAAATAATACAGGAACACCGTATTGTTTTACAATCAAATCGCCTAATACGCCCCAGCACCAGGCGCCTTGCCCGCGTGGCCCGATTAGTGAATTTGCGCTCAACTGCTGAAAGGTAGGTGCCGGTGGATCGTTCAGTGAATTTGCAGCTGTATTGTCGTACGTAACGCAATTGACCCGGTCGTCGGTAGCACCAACAGCTCCGTAATTCAGGAACCCCTGTGCGTTGGATTGACCAGTAATGATAAATACTTCACCGATTCCCACTTTTCGGATTACGTCGCTACCTATAACTCTGCCGCCTGCGAAACTCTGGACTTCCAGACGATACCATCCTCCCCGCGCTTTTAACGAACCCTGAAAAATGCCCCCTTGTGGATTTTTCTGTATAGTCACCCAGTCCGTGTTAAATCCTTGACCACTTTCTTCAGCCTGCATACGAGCCTGAACACTGTCTGCAGGCTGATATAAGCTGCCAGACAAATAAATGGTGCTGGTATTGTCGTTTTCTCGCTGAAAAATCGCCCGGCTTTCCGGGTAAGTAATTTTAAGTGCCTGAGTATTCTGAGCTGACACCTCCAAACTGAGGAAAGTCAAAATGAGCAAAAACAGACGTAGTACTAAATAGTTTTTCTTCATTTTTAATGATCAATCAATAATCTGCCTCCGGTCTTTTAACGCATTACGCTGAATTAATTAAAAGGCCAGATAACCCTTGATCACCTTATTAATATCAATTTAACATAAAGTGATTTTCCCGGTAAAGTGCAATATTAAGTCTAATTTTTTAGATTAAGCGGCATATATGAAATTAATATTACAATCCAAGTAGAATTCGCTTGGAAACATCGAAATCCGCAGCCTGCACACGAATAATATAAGAGCCAGCCGGTATGCCACTAAGCACAAATTGCTTTCGTTCGTCGAACAAGGGGACTACCGTTGTGAATACCTGTTGCCCGTGCAACGTTAGAATTGTAACCGTAGCATTGACCAAATTTTCTAATGTCTCCAGCACGACGATTTTGTCTGGATTCGGATTCGGATAAATACTAACCCCTCGGTTACTTAAATCGGCAGTGAATGATAAGGGAGTCGATGGGCGGGAAAAGCAGGTTAATATTGGCGAATAAATTGTTGACGAACGCGCCGTATAAAGGCCTGACTGGTTCGCTTTAATAATCGCTGAGTCAAATGCTAACGAATCTGTTCCCCTATACCAGCGAAACTGCGTACCGTTTGACGAACTAACAGCTTCTAAAGTGTATGTGCCAATAGCATTAACCGTTGGCGGATCAGGTAGCGGTCTTAATTCAACAACAATACTGCCCGCCTGAGCAGATATACAACCGTTCTCGTCACGTACTTTGGCGGAATATGAACCTGCTGCTCCCGTGATAATACGTTGCGTTGAATCGCCTGTACTCCAGAATACGGTATAAGGTCCATCAACACGTAGCGTAACCGTCTGCTCTTCACAAATGATACGGTCAGGAGTGGCAAGAACAGTTGGTGTGGCAGGTAATGGATTAACTTTAACAGCTATAACTGTCGAGTAAGGAGATAAGCATCCGATCTGGTCGCGGGCTTGTGCGGCATAATTTCCAGATGACGTAACAACAATGGTTTTGTCATTTTGTCCACTTGACCAAACTACGTCCAGCAGGCTGGTTGCGGTTAAGGCCACGCGATTACCATCGCAAAATGTGGTTGCTCCACTTGCCGAAACAGAAGGTGATGGAGGTAATGGATTAACTTTAATCGTAATGACATCCGACTGCACAGAACTACAGCCAAACTGGTTACTCGTCCGAACAGCAAAATTACCAGATTCGTTAATCGTGATGCTCTGAGTAGTTTGACCACTGGTCCACTGATAGGCTACGTTTTGAGGTGCTGTCAGCGTAATGTTACGATCAGCACAAAATGTTGTTGGCCCATTTGTAGAAATAACGGGTTTGTCCGGTACCGGATTCGCCGTTACGTTAATTGTATTAGAACGTGCCGATGTGCAATTAAACTGATCAGTTACCGTCAGAAAGTACGCTCCTGAAGCTCCAACACTAATGCTTTTGTTCTGCTGCCCATCACTCCAGTTATATCGAACATTATCTGTCTCGGTACGTAATACAGTATTGTCACCCTGGCAGAACGTAGTGGGTTTATCATTAGCAATCGTGGGAGTAGCAGGCAATGGCTTTATTGAAACGGATAGAATATTGGATGTAAAATCACACCCGCTTACATCACGATATCGAACGTAATAAGATCCTTCGGTATTTGTCGAAAACGTCTGCGATGTAGATACGGTCGTATTATTCTGCTGATTGAGCCATGTTACGTTTGGATAATTAGTGGTTAAATTCAGACTGTTGCCCGCACACACGTAGGGTAAACCATTATCCGTAACTGCTGCAATAACATTGGGAACATTTACCTGAGCCGAAAAAAATGTATTCCCCAAATTATCTTTAATCTTCGCCTGATAAATACCCCCTCCTTTTGTAATCGAGCTTCCTGATTCTCCTGAATTCCATTGAATGCTCGAATAATTTCCATTAACACTAATTCTTAAGTTGTTGCTACCAGCACAGGCCACTGAAACAGTAGGAGCTAATGCAGGGCTTATAGGCGTTGAGTTCTGAAAAAAAGTATCATTCAAACTACTATTCCAGGCGTTAGCTACCTCTACAAGTCCGTCGTAAT
>NZ_JBMDWV010000221.1:0-3159 GCF_048594605.1 Spirosoma sp. | reverse complement strand
AAATATTTTTCCTGTTTTGAATTTTTTAAAGCGATGCCCCTTTTCCGCCTTAACTTCAAACACTTCGATATAGGTGTAATTTCTACCCTGTTCGCATGCAGATAAGGTGCACAGCGCAATAACTACAAAAAAATAAAAGGTGATTTTCTTTTTCATCAAGGTCCTGTGTTATGCCCGTCAATGCATCACTTGCGAGCGTATCGTAAATATATTCAGGCTTTATTATCCTGACTAAAAAACATAGATATAGAGCATTTATCGATTGATAGCCTCCGGTAACGTGTTTACAAAATTAATATGGTTTCCCTTATTGCTCTCCGCTATGAAATCAAATAAACTGCTGCTACTAAATTTCTAGAAATCTCCGACAATAGTCAAAGGCATCCTGTACTGCGCAAATTTTTGAAGTATATCTCCGGCTAGCTTTGTTTTCAGATTGAAGAAGTCGGGGGTGATATTTTTTTCGTGGATGATGATCTTTTCAAACCCGTCGTAATACAGATGTCCCAGCAGATCAAGCCCGTCTTCGGTGGTTTTTAAAACTATTTTATCTGTAATAATTTCCGCCACTTTCATATCGTTTATAGAATGCGTTTTAATTTGCATATAACCGTGTGTTTAGTTCGTTAACCAATGCAGTACTTCATCGCCATCAATTATTCCCCTCGTAAAATCAAAGTTAAGTAGAACTGTTATAGTAACACAGGGACAGGTGTGTCAGGCAATATAATCAGGGGCCTGGTGCGGCATCAGTAATTGATGGAACTACCCTGGTAATTCGGGTTTAATTCAATTTTTGCGTTGTACCTACTTCCTTTTGTAGGTTCTTTTGAGCCTGCCGGGTATTCTCCAGGGCGATCGCATTCATTCCTCTTAGTCTGAAACAGAATATATCACTGCTAAGTAGCTCAGATAACTAAAGAATTATTAGGGAAGCTATAATAACAAACAGGTATCAAAATATTATTACATATGGTCTAACCTCCCCATCGAGTCAGTGGGGACACTGACCAGTGCTATGCTTAAGTTTGTGTCTTCACAAACCAACTCGGTGCATTTCAATAGAATTGATGTGGGTGGATTATAATACAATGCCGCTTTGTAATATCCTTACCGTTCTCATTTTTTACGCGATTGGTGCAGCTGCACCGGTAGTTCCCGCGGTGGAACGATCAATTTTTTATTTCGTATCTTTATAAGATATCCCTGCTCGGTTAAAGTACATAAAACTGAAACTTTCTGATTATATAACAAAGCGAAACGGTGTTCCCCCGGGACATCCGATGTCGCTTCGGAACAACTTACAACGGTCACTTGGCGCTGCCAATTTCGCTAAATTCTGGAATTTCTGGAATCCTGTTTTTGGCTATCATCTGACAACAAAAATTTTTCGGCCTCTGAAAAAGATATTTCCGGACGGGGTTTCTGTAATATTGACGTTTATATGTTGCGGATTGATTCATGATTTGATCACAACTCTCTTAAGAAGTAAGGTTTCACTTTTTTTTACGGTATGGTTCCTGGTAATGGGGCTAGGCGTAGTCATCGCAAAATATAGCAACTATAGCCTGTCGAAACAAGCATGGTTACTGAGGGCAGTTGTTAATGTTCTTATCATCACTACCTGCCTGTTAATCACCACCGTTTTGAATACATTATTGCGTTTTTACTAAAACCGCGCAATGTTTTTACATAGGAGGTTATAAAATGCGAAGAACTAATCTGATACCCAGCGAAATTCCCGCTTCTCAATTTACTGTGAGTGAAGATTGCTTAATCCGGTATTTATGCGAGGTGCTATCAGGCTTGTTTTAACCGGGTAATGGAGCTAATGTCTTTTCAATGAACTGTTCTTTTTTTATTGCAATGATTGGGGGATTATATTATAATTGATAACTTCAGCAATTTAAGCCATGCTGTTCAAACAAACACATCTCCAGGGAATACAGGAAGGTACAGTAACATTAGCCTTTCGCAAGTGGAAACGGGCAGCTATACAAAACGGAACCCTGTTGCATACTGCGGTTGGACTAATCAAAATTACCGGGGTTCGGGTCATTGACGAAAAGGACATTACTGAGCGGGATGCCAGGGAAGCCGGATTTACAGACAGGCAGCATTTACTGAAATCTTTTACTCATAACAAAGATGGGGTGGTGTTCAGGATGTCTGTCGCCTATCACTCCAAAGATCCGAGAATAGAGCTTAGAGAGCAATCTATACTCACGGAGGAAACGTTTGAACAATTGAAGGTGAAATTACAGCGATTGGACACACGCAGTAAACAAGGCAGCTGGACGATGAACGTGTTACAAGCTATCCAAAAGCATCCACATGTTCATGCTTTGGGCATATCAGCATTGACAGGCTTCGACAAAGATTGGCTAAAGCTGAATATTCGTAAGTTAAAAAATCTGGGATTAACTATTAGCCACACCGTTGGTTACGAAATAGCTCCCTTCGGTGAATTATTTTTGACAAAAATGAAAGATCAAAAGCTATGAAAACTGCGATACGCAGTTGAATAGTATTGGTGGTAACGCTTTAAAAATATGTGGCAGCTTTTTATCGATTTTATTAGTAAGATATGTGTTCCGGATGCTGCGGCCTTAGAGGCTGCTCAACAGGTGTTCACCACTGTAAGCATTCGTAAAGGGGCTTATTTTATCAGGGAAGGAGAGATTTGCACTTCGATGGGATTTATTGGGCATGGCTTATGTCGCTCTTTTTATGTCAACGAAAAAGGTGAAGAAGTGACCCGGTGCTTCGCTAAAGAAGGTGAGATGGAAACGTCTTTTCAAAGCTTTATTTCCGGAGAACCTTCAAGGCTTTCCATTATTGCAATGGAAGATACGACCTTATTGGAGATCAATAAAAGAAGTCTGGACGAACTACTTGATAAATATTTGTTCTGGAATCAGTTTACACGCGTTCTTATAGCGCGGGAATATTTGAAGATGACGCAGCAGGCAGAGGATAGTAAAACCGACAGCGCTATCATAAAGTACCGTAAAATACTGGAGTTGGAGCCTGATCTTTTGCAAAGAGTTCCTTTACATTGTATCGCGTCCTATCTCGGCATCAGTAGCAGGCATCTCACCAGGATGCGAAAAGCTGTTACCCTGCACTGATGTAATAAGCTATTGAATGAAGTAAAAA
>NZ_JBMDWV010000220.1:0-2996 GCF_048594605.1 Spirosoma sp. | reverse complement strand
CATTTCCTGCGCCGACTGCACACGTAACGCATTCGCTTCTACTTCCGGGCGAGTTTGTACGGCCCGATCCAGAAAGGCGCCCAAAGACTCTGTCACGGCGGTAGGGTTTGTTAGCAACGTATCAATGGCAATCTGCTGATTGTCGGGCAAGCCGATGAGCAGATTGAAATTGTAAAGTGCTGTCTGGCGAGCCTTCTCAACCTGTAAGCGACTCAGGTTCAGATTATTTTTCTGTAGCTGAATTTTTAAAACCTCGTTGGCCGTCACTACGCCCTCTTTCTGAAGGTTTTGTGCTTCGCGCTCCCGCTCGTCAAACTGCCTGATATTCTGCTCGATCACGCCAATCGAACGGGCCAGTTTAACGATGTTGTAATACGCATCCGTTACGGTATAAACCAGTTCCGAACGGTTTCGTTGCGCATCCAGATGACTAGCTTTTGCCAATAACTCCGCCGATTTCTCCGCCGACTTTTCTGCAAAACCGCCAAACACTTCCTTACTGATGGTAGCGCCACCCATTGTGGCATTAAATGCACCGGCGGGTATACCGAATAACGCTTTGCCATCTTCGCCCTGTCCAAGAGAAAAGGGACCTGTCAAACTATAGCGGGAATAAGCAAGAGACGCATTAGCCGTAGGTAAACTACGATCTTTTGCCTCCTGCGCCCGTGCTTCGGCAGCCTGCGTACGCGTATCGGCTAATTTGATACCCTTGTTGTTCTGCAAGGCCAGTTGAATGGCCTTATCCAGGGGCATAACGGCTGGTGCTGGTTGTGCAACCGCCAGGCTTAAGCCCGCCAGCACCATTCCAACACTCATTACGTACTTTTTCATATTACTTATTTCTAATTTTATCTAACAGTGTGTTCATCGTGCGTACTTCTTCGTCAGTCAGGTGGCTAACGATCGATTCAAAATTCTTGAACTCAACGGCGACAGCTTCTACGAACCGGTAAGATTCTTCGGTAAGTCGCAGATTAATCCGCCGACGATTTTGTGGATCTACCTCACGGACAATCAAATTTTTCGCAACCAGCCGATCCGTAAGCCGGGTCATGTCGGAGTTCACGTCAGTCATTTTTTCCTTCAACTCCCCTGCTGTCAAACTATTTGGATATACCTCCGAAAGACGTCGTAATGTGATATATTGTTGAACCGACAAATCAAACGGAGCTAGCTTTTGTCCAAAATAGTTGAATATATAGCCATCCGTCATGTGCAGATTTTTTATCAGGCGGTGGTATTCATTAATCGATTGCTTTTCCATGCTCATTGGGCGGTTTCAAAGGTATAACCAATATTCGTTTAAACAAATTTCGTTTAAACAACAAAATAGTTACGTTATTTGCTACGCTTAGGTTAACAAAACATAAAAAGCTTTGATTAGTACAACGATACTACGTTATTAGAATAATACAATATCTACCTTAAACTATTATCAAGAAATAATATGATTTTATCAAGAAGACATTAGTTTATTTTTAATATAATTTTAACCTTCAAAACCCCTTCTGCATCTCTGCCCATACAGGTCAGAGATGCAGAAGGGGTTTCCCTACCAAACGGTTATTCTATCCTTTTCGGGTTTATACATTTTGTCACCCGGCTGTACATTAAAGGCTTTGTAGAAAGGCGTAAAGTTCATTAGGGGGCCGTTCACTCGCCATTTGGCTGGTGAGTGCGGATTCGTGTTGACATACATGCCCATATACGCGTCCCTTGTTTTTACGCGCCATATTCGGGCAGTTGAGATGAAGAAACGCTGGTCGGGTGTAAAGCCGTCCAGTTTTGTGGTGTCTTTACCTTGCTCAGTCAATTTAAAGGCATCATACGCAATGGCAACTCCGGCAATGTCGGCGGTGTTCTCGCCCACGGTTAAGGCGCCTTTCACATGTACAGAATCGAGCACAGTAAACTGGTTATACTGATCAATCACCTGCTGGGTTCTTGCTTTGAATTTAGCGTAGTCTGCTTTTGTCCACCAGTTTGTTACGTTACCGAACTTATCAAATTGGGCACCCTGATCGTCGAACGAGTGCGTTATTTCGTGACCAATTACCATTCCAATGCCGCCGTAATTCAGCGCATCATCGGCATTTACATCGAAATAGGGAGCCTGTAGGATACCCGCCGGGAAAACGATTTCATTCATTGGCGGATTGTTGTAGGCCGTTACTGTTGGCGGAGTTGTGTGCCATTCCGTTCGGTCGACAGGCTGTCCTACTTTAGCCAGGCTGTAGCGATAGTCATTTCCATTGACCGACAACCAATTTTCAAAATAAGCGTCTCGTTTTACGTCTACCTTCGAATAATCTCTCCATTTATCCGGGTAACCGATTTTCTGAGAGAAGGCGTAGAGCTTTTCTTTCGCTTTTGTTTTGGTAGAATCGCTCATCCAGTCCAGTTTGTTGATGCGGGCTTCAAACGCTTTTTTAAGGTTGTCTACCAAAACGGCCATCCGTTTTCTTGCTTCTTCCGGAAAATATTTTTTTACGTATAACTGGGCCAGCGCATCGCCGAGTGAACCATCAACCGCCTGTGTCATCTCTTCGGCCCGTGTTTTCTTCACCGCCTGTCCGGTCAGAATTTTTGCATACGCAAACGACGCATCGACAAACGGTTGGCTCAGGAAGCCCGAGTAGTTGGTCAGGGCATTGGCTTTTAAATAGACTTTCCAGTCACCGATAGGTACTGACGTTAACATTGTATTCAGCTTGTCATAATAAGCAGGTTGTCTTACGTTGACCGAATCGACCTTCAATCCTAAGTCGGTTAACAAGGTTGCCCAGCTTAGAGTAGGCTGTCTTTTTATAAGATCAGCGACCGCCAGTTTGTTGTAGTTGGCCTTGACATCCCTACGTTCAATATTTGTTTTATGGGCACTGGCCAGTTGTTTTTCAAGTTCGTAGGCGATGTTTGCGTTTTTCTCCGCAGTCATTACGTCCGACCCTGTCAACTCAAACAGACGGGTGAGGTATTGTTGATACCCTTTTTGA
>NZ_JBMDWV010000022.1:0-3704 GCF_048594605.1 Spirosoma sp. | reverse complement strand
GCAGGCGGGGTTCTTACTAGGGGGCTTTCTGTGGGGCGTGTTGGGCGATAAACGCGGGCGAATGTCAGTTTTGTTCGGGTCAATTGTTACGTATTCGCTGGCTAATATCGGCTGCGGGTTTGTACAGGATGTAAACAGCTACGCATTGCTACGCTTTATTGCAGGTATAGGCTTATCGGGCGAAATCGGAGCGGCTATGGTTTTGGTTTCCGAGATTCTACCGAAAGAAATTCGCAGCTACGGTACGTCGATCATCGCCGGAATTGGCTATCTGGGCGCTGGCGCGGCTTACCTGACGGCCGAATACTTTAGCTGGCGAATGGCTTTCTGGGTGGGTGGCGGTATGGGGGTTCTTTTACTGCTGCTTCGTGTCAGCGTTTTTGAGTCCGGCTTATTTAGCCGCTTAGACGCCAATCATAAGTCTGTTCGTCGAGGAAATTTCTTTTACTTTTTTAGCAGTTGGCCACAACTCATTAAGTACTTCCGCTGCGTTGCCGTAGGTGTACCGACCTGGTTTGTGGTTAGTATTCTGGCTGCGTTTGCCAATGAGCTTGGGGAAGCCCTGACGATTGATGGAGGGCTTAATCCAGCCCGTTGTGTCATGTTCATTTATGTCGGCTTTGCCATTGGCGACTTCCTTTGTGGTCCTCTGAGCCAGTGGCTTCGTTCCCGTCTTAGAGCCATTACAGGCATGCTCGTGTTCAGTACGTTACTGAGCGCGGCTTATTTATCCGGCAGTATTCACACTGCCACGGGCATTTATATAATCTGTCTTTTAGCCGGAATCTCTACGGGTTATATCGCCATGTTTCTGACAATGGTCGCTGAGCTTTACGGTACAAACCTCCGTGCCACGGCCACTACATCGGTGCCGAGTGTAGTACGTGGTACAGCCATTATCATGACCCTTTCCTATCAGGCTTTAAAACCATCGGTCGGCGTATTGGCCGCAGCCAGCATTTTAGGCGTTATCGTTTACGGACTGACATTTTGGTCGCTCAGTCGAATGGAAGAGACATTTGAGAAGGACTTAGACTTCGTAGAATGATCATTAACCGCTTATCCTTTATTTGAACCGTTACTCCAGATTGGCAGCGTTCAGTTGAGACAACAGCATCATTGAGTTGACAGCTAAAGGTTAAAAACTTAAATCGTTCAACACAATGAAAACTACTCTCAAATCAATCACTACTGCTTTATTTCTGACTTTAGGAACGTTTGTCGCTTTACCGGCCATGAGCCAGGATGATACCAAGGAAAAAGCATTTGCAGCCGCTATGTACCCGGCAGCAGCCGATTCCAAACTCTGGTTATGCCTTGAACAATACAAACCCGAAGAAAAGGTTAAACTCGAATTAGTCAATCAAAAAGGGCAGGTATTATTCAACGAAACGGTGGTAGGAAAAGCTAAAAAACGGAATGCGTATCGTCAGTCGTTCGACATGAGCCAGCTCGGTGATGGAAAATATACGTTCCGTTTAACAGCAGGAGATCAGAAAGAAGAAATTACGTTTAAACTGTCGACACCATCTTTGGAGCAAGCCCTGCCAGCGAGACTCGTCGCTATCAATTAACCGCTTACGTGATATACATTACAAAAAGGTACGGAGATTTCTTCGTACCTTTTTTATGGATGTTCATGGCAAATATTCACTTATCTCCTCACTAAATAGCTTATATATTGTACTGGATTTACTAATCAATAAATGATTTTACCATAAAGTAAGCCAATTTGGAGAAATAATTGCTTTTTTACAGGCTGATTACCGAACCCATTTTTGTGCTGCTAAAATGAACCAGCTTAACCAGACCGATTACATTATTTTTTTCCTGTATTTCATCGGCGTTTCCTCCTACGGATACTGGATTTACAAACAAAAACAGAAGACCAAACTCGATACCAAAGACTTTTTCCTCGCTGAAGGATCACTGACCTGGTGGGCCATTGGTGCCTCGCTGATTGCGTCGAACATTTCAGCAGAGCAGTTTATTGGCATGTCGGGTAATGGCTTCACTTTCGGTGTTGCCGTGGCCGCTTACGAATGGCTGGCTGCCATTGCGCTTATTATTGTGGCCGTGTGGTTTATTCCCATCTACCTGAAAAACCACATCTACACAATGCCGCAGTTTCTGAAGACGCGGTATAATGAGACGGTCAGCTTGATTATGGCCATTTTCTGGCTGTTTCTTTACGTATTCGTAAACCTGACTTCGATTCTTTTCCTGGGAGCCCTGGCGATCAGCAGCCTGGTTGGGGGCGACTCGTTCCACCCGATTGTGATTGGCCTTAGCATTTTTGCCCTGATCATTACGTTGGGCGGAATGAAAGTTATTGGCTATACCGACGTATTTCAGGTCGTCGTACTGGTTATCGGTGGTCTGGTTACGAGCTATATCGCTCTCACATTGGTAAGCCAGAAATTTGGTTTGGGCAACGACATTGTAGCTGGTTTTTCAGCGATGATGCGCGACGCCGACGACCATTTTCACTTAATTTTTGAGAAGCCTGGCCCCAATACGTCAC
Source organism: Spirosoma sp. (assembly GCF_048594605.1). Taxonomy (GTDB): domain Bacteria; phylum Bacteroidota; class Bacteroidia; order Cytophagales; family Spirosomataceae; genus Spirosoma. Next base: position 1,180 of record NZ_JBMDWV010000022.1, on the reverse strand, counting down.
AGGTTGAAGTAAACAAGTATCTGACCGTACCGGGCATTACGATGTATTTTGCCGGCCAATGGATCGTGAACCTCAACTACTGGGGCTGTAATCAGTACATTACCCAACGTGCATTGGGCGCCGATCTGAAAACAGCACGGACGGGGATTTTATTTGCAGCCATGATTAAGCTCTTTATGCCGCTAATTGTGATGCTACCGGGTATTGCGGCCTACGTATTGTATAAAAATGGCAGCCTTCAGAACGAAATGGCGCCGGGCGGTAAACTTCTTGCCGACAACGCGTATTCAGCTATCTTATCATTCCTGCCGAATGGTCTGAAAGGCTTGTCGATGGCAGCTTTGACAGCGGCTATCGTAGCATCGCTGGCCGGGAAAGCCAATTCCATTTCAACGATTTTCACGCTTGATATTTATCATAAATACATCAAGAAAGACGCTACCGAAACGCAGTTGATCTGGGCAGGACGTATCACCATTTTTATTGCGATGCTGGTATCCATTGCCCTTACCTGGCAGGATGCACTAGGCATTGGACGTGAGGGAGGTTTTACCTTTATCCAGAAATATACGGGGTACTTAAGTCCAGGTATTTTCGCCGTGTTCCTGCTGGGTTTCTTCTGGAAACGTACTACGGGTGCAGCGGCTATATTCGGGATTCTGGGAGGTTTTGCATTAACTACGTTGTTCAATAATTACGCTCCCGAACTGTTTGGTCCCGAAACGATTCTATACACTGCGTTCAAGAATGCAGATGGCGTGTATGAGATTCCATTCCTGGTGGCTATGGGCTGGGCATTTTTCTTTACGGTAGTTGTGATGGTGATTATGAGTCTGGCCGGACCAGCTATTAATCCGAAAGCGTTTGAAGTTGACTCGTCAATGTTCAAGCTGGCTCCCTCAGCTACAGCCATGATTACAGTTATTATGCTTCTGCTAACTGTACTGTACGTTCGGTTCTGGTAAAACAGAAGAAGGCAAAAAGGCATAAGAAGAGCGAAATTTCATAGGTTATCACTATGTTTTTCTTCTTATGCCTTTTTCTTTTATCACCACCCTCATGACACCCGCCCCTTCCACTTCACTACGTCCGCTGTTTACGTTGCCGGTCATTGTAGCCGCTCTGGGCTATTTTGTGGATGTGTATGATTTGCTTCTGTTCAACATTGTGCGGGTGCCGA